>JAUZEX010000659.1 GCA_030838815.1 Actinomycetota bacterium | reverse complement strand
GACAAGGACGCCTACATCGCCTTCGAGGACGCGTTCGAGAGCCTCGCCGCCGCGGCCACCGCCGGCGACGCCACAAAGGCCGCCAAGGCCCACGAGGCCATCGCCGCCGCCGTGAAGGCCTACGTCGAGAAGCACCCCGCCGACTCCCCGGCGCGCACCGCAGAGTCCGCCGCCGCCCCGGCCGCCGCGCCCGGCGCCAAGTCGGCCGCCGCCTCCGCCCCGGCTCCCGCCGACGCGTCGGCGCCCGCCGCTGGGGACCCGACCCCCGCGGCCCGCACGGCCGCTGAAGCGGGCGACGCCACCCTGGCCCGGACCGGCGGGGTCTCTTCGCCGCTCGCCGCCCTGGCCGGCGCCGCCTTCGCCTTCGGCGGCCTGGCCCTCATCGCCGGGGCCCGCCGCCGCCTTTCCCCGGCGGTTTGACGCCCGCCCCGGCCCGAAACCAATCCCGTTTGGCCGGCGCCCGCCACCGGCTCTCCCCGCGGTTTGGCGCCCGCCCGGTCCGATTCGATCGCCGTTCGGCCGCCGGAGGGCGCAACCGGTTGCGGTTAAAGGGGTGTTCACGGCCGTGAATGCCGTGTGAGCGCCGCCGGTTGCGGTACCCGGTGAGGCGTTCGGCGCCCACACGGGCCCGGGAGGGGCGGGGTCGGCGAAGCCGGGGGCGAGTTCGGACAGGCGGCGGGACCCTCACACAGCCCGGGAGGCCTCAGGGCGGCGGGGTGGGGGCGAGTTCGGACAGGCGGCGGACCGCTCACGCCCCGCTAGCGCGAGTCCTCCACCACCGCCGCCACCCGCAGCACCGTGGCGTCGGCGAAGTGACGGCCGACGATCATCAGCCCGATCGGGAGCGAGCCGGCCGGTTGGCAGGGCACCGAGACCGCCGGATGGCCGCTCACGTCGAACGGCGCCGTGTTGTGCACCACCTCATACGCCCGGGCGACGAACTCCTCCCGCGGCGCGTCGGGGGCGGGGAGCAGCGTGGGGAGCGTCGGCACCGTCGGCAGCACCAGCACGTCGACCTCGCTCAAGGCGTCGTCGTAGGCGGCTCGCAGGGCCCGGCCGAGGTTCTGGCCCCGGGCGTAGTGGCGCCCGCCCCCGGTGCGCCGGACGTGCTCGCCGAGCAGCATGGCCAGTTTCACCGTGTCGGCCAGTTCGTTGACCCGGGTCCGCCGGCCCTCGGCGTAGGCCTCGAGGAGGCTGGTCGTGTAGTGGCCCTTCCAGTTGGTACCCGTGGCGTTGCCCCGGACCATGAGCTCCGTGACCCCTTCCATGGCGATCACCGTCCACACCGCCGGGCCCTGACGGTGCATCGGCACCGACACCTTCCCCACCGCCGCCCCGGCCTTCTCCAGCCGCGAGGCGGTGTCGCGCACCGCCTCGTCGACGGCGGCCTCCGACCGCCCCGGCCATTCGAAGCCCTCGGCCAGGACGCCGACCCGCAGCCCCGCGAGGTCGCCGTCGAGCCGGGCGCCGTAGGCCTCGGTCGGCACCACCGCCGGCTGGCGGGGATCGAGCCCGTCGGCACCGGCCAGCACCTCGAGGTAACGGGCGACGTCGGCCACCGTGGCCGCCATCGGCCCGGTGTGGTCGAGCGTCAGTTCCATCGGGAAGATCCCGGTGTAGGGCACGAGCCCGTACGTCGGCTTGAGGCCGACGATGCCCGTCCAGGCGGCCGGCACGCGGATGGAGCCGCCCTGGTCGCCGCCGAGGGCCAGGTCGACGTCGCCGGCGGCGATCAGTGCGGCCGAACCGCTCGACGAGCCACCCGCCGAGCGGCCCGGATCCCGGGGGTTGAGAACCGCCCCGGTGGCGGCGGTGTGGCTTCCACCGGAGAAGCACAGGTCCTCGCACACCGCCTTGCCGACGATGGTGGCGCCGGCGTCGAGGGTGCGGGTGACCACGGTGGCGTCGACGTCGGGGACGTAACCCCGAAGCGTCTCCGACCCGTTCATCATGGGGACGCCGGCCACGCAGACGTTGTCCTTGACGGCGACCCGCTTCCCGGCCAGCGGCCCGTCGCCCGCACCGGCGATCTCGCAGCGCCAGTACCAGGCGTTGTAGGGATTGTCGGACGGGTCGGGTCGGTGGCCGGCCGTGCGGGGGTACTGCGGCGCCAGCGGCGCCGGCTCCGCCATCTGCTCCACCACCCCGTACGACGCCAGCAGCGGCAGGATCAGACCGCGGAACGAGACGAGGTCCTCGTCGGACAGGACGAGCCCGAACGACTCGGCGATGTCGCCCAGCTGAGCGACGGTGGGCGGGTCGACCGGCATGAGCGCCTCCCGTTCACGGCTGGGCGACGCTACCGCGGCGCACCTGCCGGGGGAGGGGAGGACGAATTCTCCCGGTCAGGTGCGCCGCGTCCGTCGCCGGCGGGCGGCAACGACCGTGAAACCGAGCAGTACCCCGGCGGCCGCGACGCGGCGGCGTTGGTCGTCACCCGTCCTGGGCAGGACGCCGGCCGGGGCGGCCGCCGCCTGCGGGGCCAACTGGCCTGCCGCCTCGCGGGCCCCGGCGACGACGTTGGCCCGGGGTCCGACGAGGCTGGCGGCCCCCGTCACTGCCGTGGTTTGCCCCGGGGGAGGCATGTAAACCCCCCGAGTGTCGACGTGGGCGATGCCGACGAGCTGTTTCCCGCCCGCTCCTCCGGTGCACAGACCGAGGGCGGCGGTCACATCCACGGTGTCGGTCAGGACGCCGCCCAGAGAGGTTGGCGACATCCGGCCGGAGATCGTGACGAGGATCGGGGGGTCACCGGGGTGGTAGTTCCCGAGGTTCGGCCAGGTGACCGTCCGGCCGTTGACGACGCCACCTGACGACGCCGACTCCAGCGTGTAGTCCACCCCCGGGTCGGCGGAACTGGTGTCGGTGGCCGACACGCCGATCAGGTCGCAGGCCAGCCCGAACAGGGAGTCGGGCCGGGGCGGGATGGTGATCGTCCACGTGAAGGGCTGGCCGGCGAGCACCAGGTCGGGATCGGTGGCCTTGCGGACGGGAATGCGGCAGCGGATGCCCCCGGGCGGCACCGTCGCCCGGGCCTCCATGTGCCCGATGCGGACCTCGAGGGCCCGCGGGGCGTCGGCCGGTGCGGGGTTGGGCAGGGTGAGGCGGACGACGTCGACGGCGCCGGCCGCACTCGTCCCCCCGCCGGCCAGGTCGGGGACGGAGTTGGGTTCCGCCCCGCGACCTGGCTCGGCGATCTGGCGAGGGTCCTCCCCCAGAGCGATGCTCACCAACGGGTTGGCCGGCGTGGTGAACCCCTTCGGGCCGAACAGCTGTTCGAACGTGACTTCGGCCGGAGGGCTGCCGGGCCGGAGCAGCCGCACCACCGGCG
>JAUZEX010000653.1 GCA_030838815.1 Actinomycetota bacterium | reverse complement strand
CCACGAATCGGGCGCCGCCGGTCTGGGCGGCGTCGGCCCAGATGCGGCCGCCGTGGGCCGTGACGATCTCCCGGCAGATGGCCAGTCCGAGGCCGGACCCGCCGCCGTTCTCGCCGTCCGGCCGGCTGCGGGCGTCGTCGAGGCGGATGAAGCGGTCGAAGATGTGTTCCCGGTGCTCGGTCGGCACGCCGGGCCCGTCGTCCGACACGACCAGCTGCACCTGCGGCCCCCGCCCGCCGGCGCCCACCCGGCGCAGCTCGAGCCAGATGGTCCCCGCCGCGTACCGCTCGGCGTTCTCGACCAGATTCCGCACCACCCGGGTCAGGTGGTCGCCCACGCCTCGCACCCGACCGGCCGACACGCGGGAGATGTCGACCTGGACGCGCCCCCGCGACCGGAGCCGGCCCGCCTCGTGGAGCACGATGTCGTCGAGATCGAGCGGAGTGGCGCCGGCGAGCCCGGCGGGGCGCGCCTCGCTCCGGGCCAGGAACAGGAGATCGTTCACGAGCCGTTCCATGCGCTGGTTCTCCGACAGGAGGTCAACGGCTGTGGCCTCCCACGTCGAGGTGTCGGGGTGGGAGAGGGCCACCTCCAGCTGGGCCCGGCTCGAGGCCAGCGGGCTGCGCAACTCGTGGGAGGCGTCGGCCACGAAGCGGCGCTGCCGTTCGGCCGACCGCTGGAGCCGGTCCAGCATGGCGTTCATCGTCTGGGCCAGCCGGCCGACCTCATCGTCGATGGGCGACTCGCCGACCCGGCGGTCGAGCGAAGCGGTGTCGGTGATGGAGGCGACCTGGGACCGGATGAGCTCGACCGGCCGCAGCGCCCGTCCGACGAGCAGCCACACCAGGAGGCCGGCCAGGAGGAGGACGCCGGGAGCGCCGTAGGCCAGCGCCCGGCGCAGCTCGGCCACCGTCTCCTCGGCCTGGGCCATCTCGGTGGCCACGATGACGTTGGCCGGCCCGGTCGGCGTCTGGCCGGTGAGCACGAGCACCCGGAAGCTGGCTTTGGGGGCCAGCGGTGGGCCCTTGACCGTGCGCTGGAAGAGGATCCGGTGGTGGCTGCCCTCCTCGGGATAGACGTAGATGAAGGCGTTCGTGTCGAGGTAGTTCTCGCTGGAGGCGACGACGCTGCCGGCCTGGTCGACAACCTGGATGAACACCGACTTGTCGCTGGCGCCGCCCGAGACGGGGATGACCCGACCGAGGGCGCCGGCCCGGGCCCGGGCGCCGACGTCCTCGGCCCGGGTGAGGTTGGTCTCGTCGACGTTGCGGACGAGGGAGCGGGAGACGATGACCGTCAGGCTGATGGCGCAGGCGGCCACCGCCGCCGCCACCACCAGCATCGACAGCACGGTCGTGCGGGCCCGCACGGAGGCCAGGAACCAGCGCCGCAGCGGCCGCAGCCGGCGGCGGGGCCGGAGCTTGGCCCGGACCGTGGCCCGGAGCCGCAGGGCGGCCCCCGGCGTCGAGATGAAGCCGCTAACCGCCATCGGGGGCGAGGCGGTACCCCACGCCCCGCACCGTCTGGATGGCCCGCCGGGTGTAGGGGACGTCGACCTTGCGCCGGAGGTACCCGACGTAGACCTCGACGATGTTGGAGTCGCCGTCGTAGGCCGGATCCCAGACGTGTTCGAGGATCTCGGTCTTCGACGTCACCTGGCCGACCTTGCGCATCAGGAACTCCAGCAGGGCGAACTCCCGGGCGGTCAGGCTGAGCTCGTCGTCGCCCCGCCAGGCCAGGTGGGAGGCGGGGTCGAGCCGGAGGTCGCCGGCGGTCAGCACCGCCGGCCGGGCCGGTGCGCCCCGGCGCAGCAATGCCCGGAGCCGGGCGGTGAGCACCACGAAGGAGAACGGCTTCGTGAGGAAGTCGTCGGCGCCGGTGTCGAGCGCCTCGGCTTCGTCGAGTTCGCCGTCCTTGGCCGTGAGCATGAGAATCGGGGTCCAGTGGCCGGCCTCGCGCAGCGCCGAGCAGACGCGGAACCCGTTCATCCCGGGCAGCATGATGTCGAGGACGATGGCGTCGTAGCGGCCTTCGCTGGCCCGCCAGAAGCCGTCTTTTCCGTCCGCGGCGACATCGACGGAGAAGCCCTCCGCCTCCAAACCGCGCCGTACCGCATTGGCGAGGCGCGTTTCGTCCTCTACGAGAAGGACTCGCATCCCCATTGACCTCTTCCCCAGCGTCCCCAGACGTTGCCACCCAGAGTGCCACAAATCACCCAAAAGGGCCAGCACTCGGGGCGCTCCGCCCCCCAAGGACCCCCCGAAGGCCTAACCCACCCTCCCCCTAGACTTGGCGCCGTGTCCAACCCCCTGACCAGAGACGACGTCGTCCACGTGGCCAAGCTCGCCCGGCTCGCCCTGTCGGAGGCGGAGATCGAGCAGTTCACCGTCCAGTTGGGCGCCATTCTGGAGCACGCCGCCCGGGTGGAGGCCCTCGACACCGCCGACGTGCCGCCCACCTCGCATCCGATCCCGCTGGCCAACGTCGTGCGGGCCGACGAGCCCCGGCCCTGCCTCGATCGTGACCTCGTCCTGGCCATGGCGCCGGCGGCGGAGGACGGGCGCTTCCGGGTGCCGCGGATCCTGGCGGAGGAGGCGTGAGCGCAGCCGGCGGGACTGAAGCCGGTGACGGCCTCACCGGCCGCACCGCCACCGAGCTGGCCGGGCTGGTGAGGGCGGGTGAGGTGTCGGCGGCGGAGGTGACCGAGGCGCACCTGGCCCGCATCGAGGCGCTGGACGGGGAGGTGCGCTCGTTCCTCTGCGTCGCCTCCGACACCGCCCGCTCGGCGGCGGCCGAAGTCGACGCCGCCCGGGCCCGGGGCGACGTCCTCGGCCGGTTGGCCGGCGTGCCGGTGGCGGTGAAAGACATGTTCTGCACCTCGGATCTGCCGACGACGGCCGGGTCGCGGATCCTGGAAGGCTGGCGGCCGCCCTACGACTCGACGGTCGTGGCCCGGCTGCGGGCGGCGGGCGCGATCATCATCGGAAAGACGAACCTCGACGAGTTCGCCATGGGCAGCTCGAACGAGAACTCGGGGTTCTTCCCCACCGCCAACCCCTGGGACACGACGCGGGTGCCAGGTGGGTCGTCGGGCGGCAGCGCGGCGGCGGTGGCGGCCCGTTTCGCCCCGCTGGCGCTGGGCACCGACACCGGCGGGTCGATCCGTCAGCCGGCGGCGCTGTGCGGGGTGGTGGGGCTGCGGCCCACCTACGGGCGGGTCTCCCGCTACGGGATCGTGGCCTACGCCTCGAGCCTCGACCAGGCCGGCCCGTTCGCCACCACCGTGGCCGACACCGCTCTGCTGCTGGAGGCCATGTGGGGCCACGACCCGCTCGACTCCACGTCGATCCCGTCCGAGCCGGAGTCGGCGCTGGCCCGTCTCGAGGAGGGCGTGGCCGGGCTGCGGGTGGGCGTGGTGGCGGAGCTGGCCGAGGTCGACGGCATCCAGCCCGAGGTGCGCGCCGCGGTGGAGTCGGCCCGGAACCTGTTCGAGAAGGCCGGCGCCGAGGTCGACACGGTGTCGGTGCCCAGCGTGCAGTACGGCCTGTCGGCGTACTACATCATCGCCCCGGCCGAAGCGTCGTCGAACCTGGCCCGCTACGACGGTGTCCGCTACGGGCTGCGCGCTCCGGCCGACGCACGAGGCGGATATGACGTCGCCACCATGAACGCCCTGACCCGGGAGGCCGGCTTCGGGGCTGAGGTGAAGCGGCGCATCATGCTCGGGACCTACGCCCTGTCGGCCGGGTACTACGACGCCTACTACGGCCAGGCGCAACGGGTCCGCACACTGATCATCAGAGATTTCGCCCGGGCTTACGAGCGCTTCGACGTCCTGCTGGCACCGACGTCGCCGACCACGGCCTTCGAGCTGGGGGCGAAGACGTCGGACCCGCTGGCCATGTACCTGTCCGACGTGTGCACGATCCCCACCAACCTGACCGGCGCCACTGCCATCTCCGTGCCCGCCGGGCTCGACGCCGCCGGCCTGCCGATCGGCGTGCAGGTACTGGCGCCGGCGCTCGGCGAAGCGGTGCTGCTGCGGGCCGCCCAGGCACTGGAGTCGGCGTTCGCCTTCAGCGCCCGTCCGAACCTGAGGCGGGCGGCATGAGCGAGTGGGAAACGGTGATCGGGCTCGAGGTCCACTGCGAGCTGGCCACCAAAACGAAGCTGTTCTGCTGCTGTCCCAACGATTTCGGCGCCGAGCCCAACACCTACGTGTGCCCGGTGTGCCTCGGGCTGCCCGGCTCGCTGCCGGTGCTCAACGAACGGGCGGTGGAGTTCGCTTTGCGTGTCGGTGAAGCGCTCCATTGTGTGATTCCCGAGGAGTCGATCTTCCACCGGAAGAACTACTTCTACCCCGACATGCCGAAGAACTTCCAGATCAGCCAGTACGACGAACCGGTGTGCGGCAACGGGTGGCTGGCGATCACCAACCCTGACGGAACAGCCCGGCGCGTCGGCGTCGAACGGGCCCACCTCGAGGAGGACACCGGCAAGACGTCGCACGTCGGCGGCGGGGGCGGCCGGATCCACGGCGCCGATCACAGCCTGGTCGATTACAACCGGGCCGGCGTCCCGCTGCTGGAGATCGTGAGCAAGCCCGACCTGCGTTCGCCGGAGGAGGCCCGGGCCTACGTGGCCGAGCTGCGCGGTGTGCTGGAGGCCATCGGCGTCTCGGACGTGAAGATGGAGGAGGGCTCGCTGCGCATCGACGCCAACATCTCGCTCCGGCCGGCGGGGTCGGAGAAGCTCGGCACCCGGGCCGAGGTCAAGAACATGAACTCGCTGCGGTCGCTGGTCCGGGCGCTGGAGTACGAGGCCGGGCGCCAGGCCGAGGTGCTGGAGACGGGCGAGGCGGTCGTGCAGGAGACCCGCCACTGGGACGAGGAGGCCGGCCGCACGTATTCCTTGCGGAGCAAGGAGGAGGCGTACGACTACCGCTACTTCCCCGAGCCCGACCTCGTGCCCCTCTTGCCGTCGGCCGAGTGGCGGGACAAGGTCCGGGCGGCCATGCCGGAGCTGCCGGCGGCCCGCAAGGCGCGGCTCGTCGAGGCCTGGGGCCTGTCCGAAGTCGACGCCGGCGTCCTCGTCGGCACGCCGGGCCTGGCCGACTACGCCGAGGGGGCGGCGGCCGCCGGGGCGCCGGGCCGGGACGTGACGAACTGGGTGACGGGCGACCTGCTGGCCCATCTGAAGGAGTCGGGTTCTTCGCCGGGCGACCTGGCGCTGGCGCCGGCCGGGCTCGCCGAACTGGTGAAGCTGGTGGCGGACGGGACGCTGTCGCGCCCGCTGGCCAAGGAGGTGCTGGGCGCGGCGCTGGCCGGCGCCGGCGGCGGCTCCCCGGCCGCGATCGTGGCCGAGCGGGGCCTGGCCCAGGTGAGCGACGAGGACTCGCTGGTGGCGGCCGTGGCCGCCGTGCTCGACGCCCATCCGGGCGAGGTCGAGCGCTACCGGAGCGGAGAGGACAAGGACCGCAAGAAGCTGCGGGGGTTCTTCATGGGCAAAGTGATGGCCGAGATGAAGGGCCGGGGCAACCCGCAGGTGCTGAACCGCCTGCTGGACGAGGCGCTGGGGGCGTCGTGACGGCGCTGAACCTGCGCTCCTCCGTCGCGTATGTCGCGACGAACGAGCGCAGGTTCGCCCCAAGGGGACGTAACCGGTCGGCACGAGGGGGGGACGCGGGGGCATGACGACGTTCGCTTTGATCCACGGCGCGTGGCACGGGGCGTGGTGCTGGGAACCGCTGGTCGCCGAACTGGAGCGGAGGGGACACCGGGCGGTGGCCGTCGATCTGCCCTGCGACGACCCGGCCGCCACCATCGTGGACAACGCCAAGCTGGTGGCCGACTCGCTGGGCGACGCCGACGACGTGGTCGTGGTCGGCCACTCCCTGGGCGGGATCACCGCCGCCGTGGTGCCGCTGGTCCGGCCCGTCCGGAAAGTGGTCTTCCTCGCCGCGCTCGTGCCCCGACCGGGCCGCAGCCTCGGAGAGGTCATGGGCTCGGAACCCGAGACCACCACTGAGGAGTTCAACAAGCTTCCCCGCCACGTCGATGAGGACGGGTCGGTGTGGTGGGACCCGGAGGTGGCCGTGCAGGCCTTCTACCGGGCCTGCGACCCGGAGACGGCCCGGTGGGCCGCAACCCGGCTGCGGCCCCAGGTGTGGACGACCAGCCGCGAGCCCTGCCCCCTCGACCGCTGGCCCGACTGCGAGCTCGTCTCGATCGTCTGCGCCGCCGATGAGGTGGTCAGCCCGGAATGGTCGCGCCGCATCGCCCGCGAGGTCCTCGGGGTGGAGCCGGTCGAGCTCCCCGGTGGCCACAGCCCGATGCTGTCCCACCCCGCGGAGCTGGCGGACGCCCTCCTCGCCTGACTCAGGCCGGCTCGCCCGGCGGCCCGACCACCCGGACCTCGCACCTAGACGAAGGCGCTCAGACCGGTGATGGCCCGTCCGACGATGAGGGTGTTGATCTCTCTCGTGCCCTCGTAGGAGTAGATGGCCTCGGCGTCGGCCACGAAGCGGCCCACGTCATGCTCGAGGAGGATGCCGTTGCCGCCGAGGAGCTCCCGGGCCAGGCCGACGGTCTCCCGGGCCTTCACGGTGCAGAAGGCCTTGGCCAGGCTGGCCTGCTCGTCGGTCATGGTGCCGGCGTCCTGGAGCTGCGACAGGCGCGTCACCATGCACAGGGACGCCGTCACGTTGCCCAGCATGCGGACGAGCTGGTCCTGCACCAGCTGGAACCCGCCGATGGCCCGGCCGAACTGCTCCCGTTTGGTCGAGTAGCGCAGGGCGTGCTCGTAGGCGCCCCGGCCGCAGCCCACCGCCTGCCAGGCGACGCTGGCCCGGGTCATGCGCAGCACGTTGGCGGTGTCGCGGAAGGAGCTGGCCCGCTGGAGCCGCATCGACTCCGGGACCCGCACCCCGTCGAGGGTGATGATGGCGTTCTGCACCGCCCGGAGGGCGATCTTGTGCTCCATCTTCTCGGTCGTGAAGCCCGGGGTGTCCTTCTCGACCAGGAAGCCCTTCACGTTGCCGTCGTCGACGTCGCGGGCCCAGATGACGGTGACGTCGGCGAAGGTGGCGTTGCCGATCCACTTCTTGACGCCGTGGAGGACCCAGCTGTCCCCGCCGCCACTCCCGGGAAGGCGGCGGGCCGTGGTCGTGAGGCCGCCGGCGGCGCCGGAACCAACGTCGGGTTCGGTGAGGCCGAAGGCGCCGATCTTCTCCATGCGGGCCATCGGCGGGAGCCACTGCGCCTTCTGCTCCTCGGAGCCGCA
>JAUZEX010000627.1 GCA_030838815.1 Actinomycetota bacterium | reverse complement strand
GCGACATCGAGATCCTCCCCTTCCTGGAGGCCATCCGGCAGTTCCGCAAGGACGTCGGCCGGGAGAACGTCTTCTACATCCACGTGACGCTGGTGCCGTTCATCGGCCCGTCCGGCGAGCAGAAGACGAAGCCGACCCAGCACTCCGTGACCGAGCTGCGCTCCCGGGGCATCCAGCCCGACGCCATCGTCTGCCGCTCCGACCGGCCGATCTCGACCCGGCTGAAGGAGAAGATCTCGAAGCTGTGCGACGTGCCCGAGGAGGGCATCGTCTCGGCCATCGACACGCCGAACATCTACGAGATCCCCCTCGTCCTCCACGACGAAGGTCTCGACGCCTACATCGGCCGGGTGCTCGGGTTCCCGGCCGGGGAGGCCGAGCTGGGCCCCTGGCGCAACCTGGTGTCGCGGGTGGAGAGGTCGACGACCGAGGTCCGCATCGGCCTCGTCGGCAAGTACGTCAACTTGCCCGACGCCTACCTCTCGGTGGTCGAGGCGCTCAAGCACGGCGGCTATGCCAACGGGGCCAAGGTCGTCATCGACTGGATCGCCTCCGAAGACGCCGAGGGCCTCCTGGCCGAGGGTCGCCTCCACGATCTCGACGGCATCGTCGTCCCCGGCGGGTTCGGCGTGCGGGGCGTGGAGGGGAAGATCGCCGCCGTGACCTACGCCCGGGAGCACAAGGTCCCGTTCCTCGGTCTCTGCCTCGGCCTGCAGTGCGCGGTCATCGAGTACGCCCGCAACGTCGTCGGCCTGGCCGGCGCCAACTCGTCGGAGTTCGACCATGCCACCCCGCACCCCGTCATCGACCTGATGGACGACCAGCGGGAGGTCGAGAACAAGGGCGGCACGATGCGGCTCGGCGCCTACCCGGCGGTGCTGCGGCCCGACACGATCGTGCGGGAGGCGTACGACACGGAGGTCGTCTACGAGCGGCATCGCCACCGCTACGAGTTCAACCCCCGGTACCGGCGGCGGCTGGAGGAGAACGGGCTGCGCTGCTCGGGCACCTCGCCCGACGACCGGCTGGTCGAGTTCGTCGAGCTGAGCCGCTCCGAGCACCCGTTCTTCGTCGCCACCCAGGCCCACCCGGAGTTCAAGAGCCGGCCCAACCGGGCCCACCCTCTGTTCCGGGATCTGGTCAAGGCGGCGCTGGCCCGGGCCGAGTCCCGGACCCCGCGCCTCCCGCTGGCCGACGACGAGGAGGGCATCGCCCTCGTTGCTCCGGAGCCCGTCGGCTGAGCGTCGTCGGGCCGGTGGCCCTGAAAACCTAGAATCCCGGCCATGTCCGGCTACCGCCTCGTCGATTCGAAGGAAATCGCCCGGGGCGGGTTCCTGACGTTCTCCGAGGAGATCTTCGAGTCGCCGACCGGGGAGCGGTTCGTCCGCTGGATGGTCGAGCATCCCGGGGCGGTGGCCGCCGTGCCCGTCGAAGACAGCCCGGACGGCCCGCAGGTCGTGCTGGTCCGGCAGTGGCGCCCGGCGTTGCGCGACCTGCTCCTGGAGATCCCGGCCGGGAAGCTCGACGTGCCCGGCGAGCCGCCCGACGACGCCATGGCCCGGGAGCTGGCCGAGGAGATCCAGCAGCGGCCCGGGCGCCTGGTCAAGCTGGCCACGTTCTGGAACTCGCCGGGGTTCTCCACCGAGCTGACCCACGTCTACATCGCCCTCGACCTCTCCCCCTGCGACCGCCCGGAGGCCGCCAAAGAAGAGGAGCAGGACATGACGATCGAGCGCCACCCGCTCGCCGACACCGGCCGGCTCATCGCCGCCGGCGAGATCACCGACGCCAAGACGATCATCGGCCTGGCGCTGGCCGAGCGCTACCTGGCCGGCCAGCAGCCCGAGGCCACGAGGTGAGCGCCGAGCCGTCGCACCTCCGGGTCGTGCCGGAGCCGATCACCCGGCCCCTGGTCGTCGGCGTCCCCAAGGAGACCAAGGCCAGCGAGTACCGCGTCTCGGTCACCCCCGACGGCGTGTCGGAGCTGGTTCACCGCGGCGCGACGGTGGTGGTCGAGACGGGCGCCGGGGTGGGGGCGGCCATCACCGACGACGAATACCGCCGGGCCGGCGCCGAGATCGCCGGGAGCGCCGTCGAGGTGTGGGAGCGGGGCGAGGTCGTCTGCAAGGTAAAGGAGCCCCAGGCGACCGAGTTCGCCCTGATGCGGGAAGGGCAGGTGCTCTTCACCTACCTCCACCTGGCCGCCTATCCGGCCGTGGGGCGGGCCCTGCTCGACCGCCGGGTGACCGGTATCGCCTACGAGACGGTCCAGCTGCAGTCGGGGGCGTTGCCGCTCCTGGCCCCGATGAGCGAGGTGGCGGGCCGGATGGCCCCCCAGATCGGGGCCCACTTCCTGGAGCGGCACAACGGCGGCCGGGGCGTGCTGCTCGGAGGTGCTCCCGGGGTGCGGCCGGCCCGGGTCGTGGTCCTCGGTGCCGGCAACGTCGGCTGGAACGCGGCCTGGATCGCGGCCGGCATGGAGGCCGAGGTCGCCATCCTCGACCGCAACCTCGACCGGCTCCGCTGGGTCGACCAGATCCACCGCGGCCGCATCCTCACGCTGGCCTCCAACCGGGGGGCCGTGGAGCGGTCGGTGGCCGAGGCCGACATGGTCGTCGGCGCCGTCCTCGTCCCCGGCGGGCGGGCGCCGATGCTGGTCACGGAGGACATGGTGGCGGCCATGAAGCCCGGCGCCCTCATCGTCGACGTCGCCATCGACCAGGGCGGCTGCATCGAGACGTCGCACGAGACGACCCACGCCGACCCCGTCTACGAGGTGCACGGCGTCCTCCACTACTGCGTGGGCAACGTCCCCGGCGCCGTCCCCCACACGTCGACCTACGCCCTGGCCAACGCCACCCTGCCCTACCTGGTGGAGATCGCCACCCAGGGCCCGGAACGGGCCGTCACCGCCGACATGGCGCTGGCCGGCGGGCTCAACACGCTGTCGGGTCATGTCGTCAACCCGGCCGTGGCGGAGGCGCTCCATCTCACCGCCACCCCCTTCGCCGAGCTCTGGGGTGGGTGAAACGGCCGCAGCCGATCTCGACCGGCTGCTGGCCGAGCACAGCACCTGGCTGGCCGTCGAACGAGGGGTGGCCGTCAACACGCTGGCCGCCTATCAACGTGACCTGGCCGCCTATGCCGCCTTCCTCCGGGTCCGGGGCGTCGACGTCGCCCGGCTCACGGAGGCCGACGTCGACGCCTACGTCGAGCACCTGAAGTCGACCCGGGACGAGGACGGGAAGCAGCGCTGGTCGGCCGCCTCGGTGGCCCGGGGGGTGGTGGCCGTCCGCTCCTTCCACCGCTTCTGCCTCACCGAGGGCCACCTCGACCTCGACCCCAGTGAGGACGTCACCGCCCCCCGGGTGCCCCAGGGCATCCCCAAGGCCCTGACCGAGCCCGAGGTCGAGGCCCTCCTCGGGGCCGTCACGGGCGACGACGCGACCGCCCGGCGGGACCGGGCCATTCTCGAGACCCTCTACGCCACCGGCGTGCGGATCTCGGAGCTGGTCGGCCTCGACCTCGGCGCCATCGACCTCGAGGAGGGCTTCCTCCGGGCGTTCGGCAAGGGCGCCAAGGAGCGCATCGTGCCGGTCGGCCACACCGCCTCGGCCGCCATCGAGGCCTGGCTCCCGGCCCGGGCGTCCGTCCTGGCCCGGGCCCGGCGCGACCGGTCCGATCCCGACGCTCTCTTCGTCAATCCCCGGGGAGGGCGGCTGACCAGCCAGGGCTGCTGGAAGATCGTCTCGGCTTACGGGCTGCGGGCGGGCCTCGGCGGGCGCCTCTCACCCCACGTCCTGCGCCACTCCTGCGCCACCCACATGGTCGATCGGGGCGCCGACCTGCGGGTCGTCCAGGAGCTCCTCGGCCACGCCAGCGTCTCGACCACGCAGATCTACACCAAGGTCACACAGTCCCGGCTGCGGGCGGTGTACGAGGCGGCGCACCCCCGGGCGAGGCTGCGGATTTCGCCGGAGCTGGCCATCCCCTCCGGGAGGCGCCAGGCCTAGACTGGCTGGCTATGGCCGATGTGACCAACCCGACTCAACGCGCCCACCTGGAAGAGGAACGCGCCCGGATCCGGGGGCAGCTCGAGCAGATGGGTCACTTCGGCACCGGCATGTCCTTCGACGAGGGGTTCGCCGACTCCGGTCAGGTCACGGCCGAGCGGGGCGAGGTCGAGGCGCTGGCCAACAGCCTGGTGGAGACCCTGACCGAGGTCGAGCACGCGTTGGAGAAGTTCGACGCCGGTACCTACGGCGTCTGCGAGCAGTGCGGGGCTCCCATCCCCGACGCCCGCCTGGAGGCCAAGCCGGCCGCCCGGCTCTGCATCGACTGCGCATCAGCGCGGCGTTGACCAAACAGCACCTGATTTTCTACGGCTGCCTCGTCGTGGCCGTCATCCTCCATGAGATCAGCCACGGCGTGGTGGCCTACGCCTACGGCGACGACACCGCCAAGCGGGCCGGGCGCCTCACGCTGAACCCCATTCCCCACATCGACCCGCTGGGCTCGATCATCCTGCCCGCCATGGCGGTGCTGGCCAACCTCCCGGTGCTGGGGTGGGCGAAGCCGGTCCCCGTCAATCCGGCCCGGCTGCGGAACCCCCGGCGGCAGATGCTATGGGTCGGGCTGGCCGGGCCACTGACCAACTTCACCCTGATGCTGGCGTCGGCCATCCCGGCCAAGATCGTGCTGGCCGGCACCTACCCCGGCGCCTGCACCGGCACGCTGATCGACCCCAGGGTCAGTCTGACGGGCGACATCCTGGCCAGCTTCGCCGTCGTCAACCTGCTCCTCGGGCTGTTCAACCTGCTCCCGATCCCGCCCCTCGACGGCGCCTCCCTCATCGAGCGTGTGCTCCCCGGCCGGTACCTCCAGACGTACTGGAAGTTCCGGCCCTACGGGTTCCTGGTGCTGTTCCTCGGCCTCTTCTACTTCAACTTCTTCGGCCGGATCCTGAGCCCGTTCCTCGGCGATCTGTGCCGCTACCTGGTGCGGTAGGGGTTCATGGCGGGGGAGCCATGGCGACACCTGGCCGGGCGGTTCTTCGGGGCGCTGCGGCCGGGCGGCCCGTCCCCGGAGGACCGGGCGTGGGTCGAAACCGTGCTGGAGCCCGGCGAGTACGCCCTGTGGGCCCGCCAACCGGGGCACGACCGGCGCCACACGGTTCAGGTCGCCCGCCGGGTCCAGGCCGCGCTGGCCGGCGGACCCCACGCCGGCGACTCCCGGTGGCCCGCCTGCGCCCTCCTCCACGACATCGGCAAGCTCGCCTCCGGTCTGTCGATCCCCCACCGGGTACTGGCCACCCTGGCGGGGCGCGTCACCGGGGGGGTGCCCGACCCGGGGTAACACCGGGGCCTGCGGCGCCGGATCGCCCTGTACCTCCGCCACGCCGAGCTCGGCGCCGACATGATCCGAATGGCTGGAGGGCGCGACGCGGTCGCCCACTGGGCCGGCGCCCACCACGACCGGGCCCGTCTCGACCCGACCGTGGTCCCGGCTCCCGTGGTGGTGGCGCTGGTGGCGGCCGACAACGACTGAACTTTGTCACGGCGTGTTTTGTCATTGGCGGCCGGAATCGTCATGGATCCGCAACATGTTCGCCGCGGTGTTGTCAGGTGCCCATGTCACTATGAAGCTCGTGAACAGGACATGGTCAGCCAGCTGGGGGACCACAGCCCGTTCCGCATCCGATTCCTTTCTTCTCCACTGGTCCTGCGTCGAGCGACGGCGCCACTGCCGCCTGATGAACCCGCTCCCGGTTCCGCTGCCGGGTCGGGGAACACGGGCAGCGTCGCTCGACGTGAGCTGCACAACCCACGCCTCCGTGGCCGGTTTCAATGCCGAGACCGGCCTCCGCCACCGGAGGTAGCCAGGCCCCTGCTGCAGCCGCTGCGGCGATCGGGCGGGAAGGCTGAGCACCGTCGTGCGAGCAGCCGTCCCGCCCGATCGTCGCGTTTGGCTGTGCCACGCCCGAGGCCCGCCGGTTCCGACCGGCGGGCCTTCGGCGTTTCCGGGCCCCGGCACCTGATCGCCGGCCGTCGCCCGCCGAGGCAGTAGCCTCGGACCCCGTGCCGTACGAGGTCCACACGCCCGTTTTCGAGGGCGACCTCGAGCTGCTCACCCAGCTCGTCTCCCGCCAGGAGCTCGACGTGTTCGGGCTGTGCCTGGCGTCGCTCGTCGAGGCCTTCCTGGCCGAGGCGAAGGCGGCGGTGGCCTCCGGCGCCGAGGAGCCCTACGACCTCGACACCTCCACCGAGTTCCTGCTCCTGGCGGCCACGCTGGTCGAGCTCAAGACCCGCTACCTGCTGATCGAGGACGACGACGAGGTCCCCGACGAGCTGCCCACCCCCGAAGACCGCGACCTCCTCCTGGCCCGCCTGCTCCAGGGCCGGACCTTCAAGGAGGCGGCCCGGGTTCTGGCCGCGCTCATCCGGGCCGCCGACCGCTGCGCCCCCCGCCGGATGGGGCCCGAAGAGCCCCTGGCGTCGGTCGAGATCGACCCGCTGGAGTCGGTCACGGCCGACGAGCTCCGCTCCGCCCTCTTCCGGGCCCTGGCCCCCCGGCCGGTGGTCGACCTCTACCACGTCACGCCCATCCGGGCCAGCGTCAGCGACGCCATCGACCGGGTGCTCGGCGCCCTCACCCGCTGCGAGCAGCTCTCGCTCTTCGACCTGAACACCGAGGAGCCGGCCGACCGGCTGGAGTACATCGTCCGCTTCCTGGCCGTCCTGGAGCTGTTCAAGCAGGGGCTGGTGGAGATCGAGCAGCTGGACGCCTTCGGGGACCTCCTGGTCCGGGCGGCGCCACCCGAGGAGCCCGGGAGCGAGGACGTCATCGCTCCCTGGGACGAGCCGGCCCTCCCATGACCTGGGACGCGCCGGTCGGCGCCGGTGCCGAGGACGAGTGGGAGTACGCCGAGCCCGAGGGCTCGCCGGTGGCTGGGGACGCGATCGAGGTGCTCGCCGAGGAGTCGGCGCCCGCCGGCGCGCCACAGCCGCAGCCGGAGCCCCCCGCGGGGCCCGAGGCTGAGGAGGAGGTGGCCCCCGAGAAGTCCCGACGGGCGGCGCCCGAGCCGGAGGCGCCGCGCCAGCCCGACGAGTGGCGCCGCGCCATCGAGGCGGTGCTCATGGCCGCCACCGAGCCGGTCGAGCCCCAGATCCTGGCCCAGCTGATCGAACGGCCGGTGGCCGAGGTCGAGGGGCTCTGCGCCCTCCTGGCCGCAGAGTGCACCGGCCGGGGGTTCGTGCTGGCCAAGGTGGCCGGCGGCTACCGCTTCCAGACCCATCCCGACTTCGCCCCCTACGTCGAGCGCTACATCCTGGAGGGCCGCCACGCCCGATTGTCGGGACCGGCGCTCGAGACGCTGGCGGTCATCGCCTACAAGCAGCCCGTGACCCGCTCCCAGCTCTCGGCGGTACGGGGCGTGGACGTCGACGGTGTCGTCCGCAGCCTCCTCGACCGGGGCTACATCGAGGAGGTCGGCCGGACGGAGGGCGTCGGCCATCCCGTCCAGTACGGGACCACCCGGCTGTTCCTCGAACGCCTCGGCCTCGAGTCGCTGGAGAAGCTTCCCGCCCTCGCCGACCTCGTCCCCGGCCCGGGCGTGATGGAGGAGCTCGAAGCCCGGCTGGCCGAGGCCACCCGCTCCGGCGTCCGCTTCGATCCTGTCCGCCGTCGGCGCCCGGCCCCCGTCCGGCCCGGCGAGGGGCAGGCCACCCTCGGCGACATCGACCCGGCCTGGGACACCCCGGCGGGTTGACCGCACCGGCTGAGGAGGGTCCCCCGGCCCGCTCCGGGGATGTCGCCCCGGACGGCGGCGAGCGGCTCCAGAAGGTCCTGGCCCGGGCGGGGCTCGGGTCCCGGCGGGCCTGTGAGGAGCTGATCGACGAAGGGCGCGTCCGGGTCAACGGCGAGGTCGCCACCCTCGGACGGCGGGTCGACCCCGAACACGACCGTGTCACCGTGGACGGCGTCACCCTCCCCGTCCGCCCCGGCCTCGTCTACTACCTGCTGAACAAACCGGCCAAGGTCGTGACCACCGCCCACGACCCGCAGGGCCGTGCGACGGTGGTGGACCTCGTGCCCGACGAGCCCCGGGTCTTCCCCGTCGGCCGCCTCGACTGGGACACCGAAGGACTGCTCCTCCTCACCAACGACGGTGAGTTGGCCCACGGGCTCACGCACCCGAGCCGGGGCGTGCCGAAGACCTATCTGGCCGAGGTGGCCGGCGTCCCGGGCAAGGCCGCCCTCCGCCGCCTCCGGGACGGGGTCGACCTCGAGGACGGCCGCACCGCTCCCGCCCGGGCGCGCCTCACCCAGACGACCCCGACCGGGGCCGCCCTGGAGATCGTGATCCACGAGGGCCGCAACCGCCAGGTCCGGCGGATGTGCGAGGCCGTGGGCCACCCCGTCCGGCGCCTCGTCCGGACACGATTCGGGCCGCTGCGCGATCACAGCCTCGCTCCGGGAGAATGGCGGCCGCTCAAGTCGGCGGAAATTCAGGCGTTGTACGCCGCTGTGGGCGCTCAATCTGCTGATACCGAAGAGGAAAATGATGCCTGAGATCTGCTTTGTACTGCAACGTGAGTCGCCATTGGGCCTGAGTCCGCGATTTGTGGCTAGATAGTCCATTGCTCCTGACGTACTTGCTCGTTGTTCATGGGTTGACAGATATCCGGGTTGGAGAAAGAGTGTTCTGCGGGCACTGTTCGTCAGACGGACAGGCGGGGAATGGACGACTTGTACCAGCACGACAACGGATTGAGAGCGTTGGCCATGCGCGTCGCTGCGCTGGAAGACAACGTGGCGTTCCTCGAGGAGTGGTGCGAGGAGCAGCAGGACGTGCTCGACCGGACGGCCGGCCCGGTCGCCTACGACTACGAGATCGAAGCTGAGCCGGCACCCGTGGCCCGCGCCGTCCTCAGGGTCGTGGACCTCCGCGACGAGGTGCTGGCCGCCCTCGAAGCCGCCACTGACGACGCCGAAGCCCTCGTCGACGAAGACGACGAACCCCTCGACCCGGAAACCATCATCGCCGTGGTCGAGACCGAGCACGAGCGCCGGGTGCGCCAGATCCGGGCCCGGCTCGAGCGGATCCGGGTGCGGCTGCGGGCCGAGTCCTAGGTGTCTCGGGGGAGCAGGTGAAGCTCCCTAGCTGCCTCGGGGGAGGCAGGTGAAGCTCCCCAGCTTCTAGCGGGACGCCAGCAGGTCGTAGAGCTCCATCAGCACGCGGCGGGCCCGGGGGTCGAGCCGCCGGTCGGACTCCAGGACCTCGAGCAACGCCATGGGCGGCCCGAGCGGCGGCAGATCCCGCGCTGAGGGCGCTTCGACGTAGCGGCGCTGACACTGGCGCATGAGCTCGGCGGGATCGAGCAGGAGGGCCCGGGCCATCCGGACGAGGGTCTCGTCGGTGGGATGGTCGTTCTGGCCCGCCTCGATCTGGCGCCAGGTCGTGTTCGAGACCCGGGCCCGGCGGGACGCCTCGTTCTTGGACAGGCCCAGGCGGCGCCGGTGCTCTCCGATGTACTGGCCTACGGCCGGCCAGTCGACGGCGTTTTCCGGCTCGCTCTGCGACGGGATCACCACGGTCCGTCCCACCTCTCCCTCACACTCATGCGCCCTGCGTGTTGATACTGCTCGAAAGTATCTCCTTCTACAAGCATTCCCGCACAGTTCGCCGGTCGTAACAGAGCTTTGCCTCTATTCACCATATTTATGCGAAGTTCTTGTCAGTGTGGTGCGAACTGTGTACCATTGTGGC
>JAUZEX010000598.1 GCA_030838815.1 Actinomycetota bacterium | reverse complement strand
AGAAGAACATTGCCGGGCTGTTGGGGAACAACAGCATCACGTTCAAGTCGACGTCGGTGAAGGCCCGAGACGAGAACAATGTGTCCGTCACCGGCGAGCTGTCGATCGCCGGGCAGAGCCGGCAGGTGACGCTCGACCTGACGGTGGAGCCCGACGGGGGCACCGCCCATCTCAGGGGCAAGGTCCCGATCGTCCAGTCCAGCTTCGGCGTCAAGCCCTTCAGCGCCATGATGGGCGCCCTGAAGGTGAAGGACGAGGTGGAGGTGGACCTCGACGTGAAACTTCCCTCGGAGTAGTCGCCGCCAGGTCTGAGCCGGCGACGCCACCGCCCGTCCTCCGGCCCCGCACCTCGGGCTGAAGCGAGCGGCCCGCCGATGACGGGCTCAGGGCGACGGCGGCCGGTGCGACTCCGCGCCGGGATCGGCCCGGGCGTCGTGGCGCACGAGCTTGAGCCCGGCGAAGGCGGCGACGGCGATCAGCACGACGATGAGAAGAAAGCTCATGGCCGGCGTCTACCCTCCGCCGAGGCTCCGGGAACCAGCGTGGAGGTGCCGTGCGGCGCGTGACCTGTCATCAGTTCGGACCGCCGCAGGGATTGGTGGTCGAGGAGGCCCCGGATCCCCACGCTGGTCCGGGCGACGTGGTCGTGGCCGTGCGGGCGGCGGGTGTGAGCTTCGTCGACGGGCTCATCGTGGCCGGGGGTTACCAGGTCAAGCCTCCGCTCCCGTTCACACCGGGCCTGACGGTGGCGGGCGACGTGGTCGAGATCGGCGACGGGGTGGCGGGCGTCGCAGTCGGGGACCGGGTGGCGGCCACGTCGATGGCGCTCGGAGGCTATGCCAGCCACCGGGTGTTGCCGGCCGCGGCGCTCAACCTCCTGCCCGAGGGGGTGGCGTACGACGTGGCCGCCACCGCGGTGGAGAGCTACGGCACGATGGTCTTCGCCCTCACCCGCCGGACCACGGTCACGCCGGGCGAATGGATGCTCGTGCTCGGAGCTGGCGGGGGGATCGGCCTCGCCGCCGTCGACGTGGGCCGGTCGCTCGGCGTCCGGGTGATCGCCGCCGCGGCGGGCGAGCCCAAGCGGGCGGCGGCCCTCGGGGCCGGGGCGGAGGTGGCGATCGACTACGAGGCCGAGGATCTCAAGGCCCGGGTGCGGGAGATCACCGGGGGCGGGGCCGATCTCGTCGTCGATCCGGTCGGCGACCGGTACGCCGAACCGGCGCTGCGCACCCTGCGCCCGTTCGGCCGGTACCTCGTGGTCGGCTTCGCCGGCGGGTCCATCCCCAAGCTGGCGGCCAACCTCGTGCTGCTCGAGAACCGGACCGTCGTCGGCATCGACTGGGGGGCGTGGGGCCGCCGGGATCCCGGCGGCAACCTGGCGCTGGTCGACGAGGTCTTCGCCGGCATCGCCGCCGGGCGCTACCGTCCGCCCGCCCCCACGGTGTTCCCGCTCGAGGAGGCGGCCGACGCCCTGACCCTCCTGGCCGAGCGCCGGGTGACAGGCAAACTGGTCCTGAAGCCGTGAGCCCCGCGCCCGGTGATCGGGCGACTCAACCGCCCCGCAACGGGTGGCCGCCTACATCTCCGGCGTTCAGGCGACCAGGGTGGCCAGGAGGTGGGCCAGCTCCCGGGCCGGGTCGTCAGTGAGGCCGGCGTGGATGGGGCCGGGCTGAACGACCGTGCTGCGGGGCGCCGCCAGCCAGCCGAAGCGCTCCCGGCGGCTGCCTCCGGCGGCGGGGCCGGCGGAGTCGTCGCCCCGGCAGACCGCCTCGATGGTGGCGAGGGCGGCGCACACCGCGTCGACGTCCACATCCGGGTTCAGCGCCCTCAGCCGGTCCACCGTCACGTCGCAGGCGGCGGCGAGGAAGCCGGGGCCCTGGCAGTAGACGACGACCCCGACGTTGACGAACTCCTCCC
This sequence comes from Actinomycetota bacterium, assembly GCA_030838815.1. GTDB lineage: Bacteria > Actinomycetota > Acidimicrobiia > IMCC26256 > BP-133 > BP-133. The sequence continues at coordinate 3,781 of JAUZEX010000598.1, read as the reverse complement.
GGTCGACGCGGGGAACGCAGCGGAGCACGAAGTACTCGAAGCTGGTCCGGGCGGCGTCCCCGGTCACGGCGTCTCCTCCGGCAGCCAGGGGCGGGGCGGGGCCAATCGGGCCAGGAGGTGGTCGACGTAGGACGCCCGCACCTCGTCGGGCTTGTCCCGTCCCGGCGCCGGCTCGAGCCACTCCTGCGGGACCTGGGCCACCACGTCGTGGAGGAGCTCGGCCGTGATCCGGCCCGCCAGGGCGGCGTCGGCGTCGGGCACTCCGGCGGCGTGGCGGATCAGCATGTGGTTCCGGGCGTCGAAGGGCTGGGCCGCGAACCGCTCCGGACTGGTCCGCTCCCAGGCGTGGTGGAAGTACAGGGCGGCACCGTGGTCGATGCACCACAGCTGGCGGTGCCAGACGAGCAGGTTCGGGTTGCGCCAGGTGCGGTCGATGTTGGCCACGAAGGCATCGAACCAGAGGATGCGGGCGGCCTCGCCGGGATCGGCGGGATGGGCGACGCCGTCGAAACCGAAGGCGCCGGGCAGGAAGTCGATGCCGAGGTTCAGCCCCACGCTGGCCGTCAACAGGTCCTGAACCTCCTGGTCGGCCTCGTAGTGGCCGATGGCGGCGTCGAGCTCGATGGCCGCCATCTCCGGGATCCGCAGGCCGAGCCGGCGACCGAGCTCGCCGACGATGACCTCGGCCACGAGCGCCTTTCGACCCTGCCCCGCCCCCGTGAACTTCATCACGTAGGTCCCGAGGTCGTCGGCCTCGACCAGCCCGGGCAGGGAACCGCCCTCCCGCAGCGGGGAGACGTAGCGGGTGGCCAGAACCCGGGGGAGCATGGGCCCGAACCTAGGCGCTCACGGTCTTGAGGATGTAGAACCGGACGCCATCGAGGGTGTCGATCAGACGGTAATTGCCCTGCACCAGGGGCCAGAGCCAGGTGCTCGACATGGGGTAATAGGCGCTCTGGCGGATGTCGCCGCCCGTTGTGTCGACGACCAGGTCGGGAAGCTTCGCCCGAAAGTCGGCGGCCAGCATCGTCCACGCGCCGGGCATCGCCTCCTTGAGACCGGCCCGTCCGTTCGGACGGCCGCCCGAGTTCCCGGTGAGGAATCCGGTATGGATGAACCGGGTGGCCGGCTCTCGCCCCGACAGACAGTAGATCTCGGGCACGTTGCCCCAGACGAAGACGGTGTCGTCCCGATCCGTGACCCTCCGGACGGCGGTGGCCAGCGGCCGGTAGGGGATGGTGGCCGAATCGCCGGTGGGGACGAAGCCGACGCCGGCGCAAACTGCGGCGGGCAGCGCCACACCGGCGAGCGCCAGCCGTCGACCGACCGCCGGCGCGGTGGCCAGAACCGGCGCCGCGATCAGGGCGGCGGGCGGAAGCAGTTGCAGGTAGTAGTGGCCGAAGAACCGGAGGCCGGCTGTGACCGCCACCGCCCCTCCGGCCAGCCAGAGCCACAGGTCGACCGTGGCCGAGCGGCGACGCAGGGCGATGGCGATGAGCACGACCAGGCTGATCTCGAGACCGGCCAACGCCCCGGTCATACCGGCCGCCCGGCTCAGCGCCGCGCCCCACGACCCCTGCAGGGCGAGGTAGCCGCCGGTACCCGTGACCGTCCACAACAGGAACGGCGCCGGGCCGAAGAACGCCGCGGTCACCGCGATGGGGGCGACCGCCCCGGCGGCCAACCGTCCGAGTGCCGCCCGTCCGCCGTTTTGCCAGCACAGCCACCCCGCCGGCAGCGCGGTCGTCACCGCGGTCTGTTTGCAGAGGCAGGCGATGGCCAACGCCACGCCTGCCCCGATGTACCGGCGACGGCCGGCGAGGACGACCGTCGCCGTCATGGGCAGCAGCATGAAGATCTCGAACCCAGCCGCCTGACTGTCATCGGGGAAGAAGGCCGTCACTGCGAACAGGAACAGCACTCCGCATCCGAGCCCCGCGCCGCGGGAACCGCTACGCCGGAACGCCTCCACCGTCAACAACGACGCGGTGAGGCCCAGCGCCACGGCGGCAACGAAGCGCACATAGCGGATGTCGGCCGTGCCGGTCAGGCGGAACACTCCGGCGTACAGGTAGGGCACGACCGGAGGCTTGCGATCAGCGATCCGGTGGTACAGCGTTCCGCCGCGGTTGATGACCATGGCCATCGATGCCAGGCTCGCCTCATCGGAGTTGACGAGCCGGACCACGAACCCGGGGGCGTGCAACACGACCGACAACGACGTCATCAGCAGCGAAAGGCCCAGCGTCGAACGGCGGCACACCGATTCCCAGCCCGCCATGACGCGCGCTGCTCTTCGCCCCGCCCGACCGGCCACAGACCGACCCTATCCGCCGTCGGGCTCTGAACCCGGTCACTGAGGATAGGGCGGCCCGTTCCCGCCGTTCTCGTGAACGTCTCCTTTCCGGCCGCTTGCGCCGTTGCGGGTCGGAGGTTGCCAATCCGCCTCGGTGAGGGCCCGGCGCTCTAGAGTCGGGCATGCTCGGCGAGAGGACGGCCCATCCGGGTAAGCGCGCCACGGCGGGGCTCACGTCCCTGCTGTGCAGCGCCGGTCTGTGGCCCGGGTTGGCGGTGGGGCTGACGGCCAGCATGCTGATCGTCGCCGGCGGGGTGCTGGTGGGCCCGCAGGCTGGTCCGCGGGGCGTCGCCGCCACCGTGGTCGGATACGGCTGCAGCTATGGGGGCCTCTTGGGTCTGGTCGGGGCTTGGCTGCACGTCGGGCGTCTCCTTCGCCGCCAGCCGGGCACGGGCCACGGCGCGCTCCTTGTCGTGTTGCTCGCCTGGGGGCTTCCCCTCCTGATCGGGCCGCCGCTCTTCAGTCGGGACGTGTTCAGCTACGCGGCGCACGGGCGGGAGATTGCCCTCGGCATCAACCCGTACCATCACGGTCCTTCAGTTCTCGGTGGGGGACCGTACCTGGGCCTCGTCTCTCCCATCTGGATGAGCGCCCGGAGTCCGTACGGGCCGCTGTTCCTCGCCCTCGACGGGCTCATCGTGCGCCACAGCGGACAGCACGTGCTGGTCGCCGTGGCCGGGTTGCGCCTGCTGTCGATCGCCGGTGTCGCTCTGCTGGCCGTGTGGCTGCCCCGGCTGGCGGCCGCGTGCGGCAGGGACCCTTCGCAGGCCCTCTGGCTCGGCGTCCTGAACCCCCTCGTTCTGCTCCATGTGGTGAGCGGGGGACACAACGACGGTCTGATGCTCGGCCTGCTCGTGGCCGGGCTCGTGCTGGGGCGCCGGGGCCGGTTTGGGACCGCACTGGTGCTGTGTCTCCTGGCGGCCGGGGTCAAGGCACCCGCCGCGCTCGGTGCCGTCTATGTCGGGGCGGACTGGCTTCGTTCCTGCCCGGACCGCCGCAGCATGGCGCGGGCGGCGGCGGGCGCGGCGGCGGTCACCGCCACGGTCGCCACGCTCCTGACCGCCGGCGCCGGGTTGGGCTGGGGGTGGCTCGGGACGCTGGCCACTGCCACCCGGGTCCGGACCGTGCTGTCGCCGACGACCGACATCGGCTTGGCCGCCGGTCAACTCACCCAACGCCTCGGCCTCGCGTTCCCCGCCTCCTGGACGCTCTCCCTGGCCCGAGCGGCAGGGCTCGCGCTCGCCGTTCTCATCTGTGCGCACGCCCTGACCATGCGGGGTCGCCCGGTTTCACCGGCCGGCCTCGGCATCGGCCTTTTGGCCGTTGTGACGCTCGGACCAGTCATCCAGCCCTGGTACCTGCTGTGGGGGATGGTCCCGCTGGCGGCCGCCGGGCCGGGGGGGCTCCGACCGTTGCTGGTGTGGG
>JAUZEX010000726.1 GCA_030838815.1 Actinomycetota bacterium | reverse complement strand
CGACCCTGGGCCGGGCGGCGTCGCCGTCGGGCGGGAGCAGCACCGGTTCCTCCCTGCCGGCGAATTCGGCGGCTTCGGCCCCCGGCTCGGGTAGTGCCGCCGGGCGGACGCCATCATCGGCCGCCGGCGCCTCGTCGGGCGGGGTCGGCGGTGGGGGCGGAAAGGCCGCCGGGCCGGTGCCGCTACCGCCACCGGCCGCCCCGGGCGGCGGTGACCGGACGGGCGTCAGCGACACCAAGATCCGCATCGGGATCCACGCCCCTATCACCGGCGCCGCGCCCTTCCCCCAGAACGCCTTCGACAAGGGCAAGGACGTCTACTGGAAGATGCTGGCCGAGAAGGGCGGGATCTTCGGCCGCAACGTCGAGATCGTCTTCCGCGACGACCAGTTCAATCCCTCCCGGGCCGTGCAGGTGTGCCGGGAGATGGTGGAGCAGGAGAAGGTCTTCGTCCTCCTCGGGGCGGCCGGCTCGGAGCAGATCACGGCCTGCGCCCGGTACGCCAACAGCATGGGCGTGCCCTACCTGTCGGCCGGGGTCAACGAGGACGGGCTGACCGGCCTGTCCAGCTACTTCGCCACGTCCCAGACCTACGCCCAGCAGAGCCCGGTGCTGGTCTCCTACATCGCCAACAAGCTGCACAAGACGAAGCTCGCCATCGTGCTGAACAACACGCCGGCCCTGAACGAGACGCAACAGAGCGTGACCCGGGAGGCGCAGGCGGCGGGGCTGAACGTCGTCCGCAACAGCCGGATCGGGAAGAACGCCTCCGACAGCGAACTCCTCTCAGAGGCCAACGCCCTGCGGTCGTCCGGCGCCGAGGTCGTCTACCTCCTCACGTCGCCGGTCAACTTCATCAAGCTGGCCACCAACGCCCAGGCCCAGGCCTACAGCCCGATCTACATGGGCCCCGGCATCACCAACGGGCTCAACATCGTGGCCGAGGCGGGCTGCCCGGCCATCGGCTCGGCCAAGTTCCTGTCGCCCTTCCCCCAGCTCGACGTGATCGACAACCTCGACCCCGACTACCAGAAGTCGTATCAGAAGTACAACGGCGGCAAGGGCGATGACATCGGCCTGGCGGAGTGGGGCCTGTCGAAGGTCATCGGCTCCATGCTCCAGGCGGCGGGGAAGGATCTCAGCCGCCAGTCCCTCGTCGCCGCCCTGGAGAGCGGCCGGGAGTTCGGCACCAACGTCTACCCGTTGGTGAGCTACAGCGGGAGCATCCGCTTCGGGGCGCGGTCGTCCCATCTGCTCGAGGCCGACTGCAGCACCCGGAGCTACAAGACCATCGCCCAGTTCACCAACGGCTTCTAGTCCGCTTCCATGCCCACCGTCCTCAGTCGATCGGCGCTGACCAGCACGGCCATCGCCGTCGGGCTGGCCGCCGCGCTCGTGGCCACCGGGTCCTCGCAGGCCCTCGTGATCGGCATCATCACCGGCGCCGGCTACGGGCTCGTGGCCCTCGGCCTGGTGCTCGTCTACAAGTCGAGCGGGGTCTTCAATTTCGCCCAGGGCGAGTTCGGGACCGTGGCCATCTACGCCCTCTACCGCGTCCACGACAAGATCGGCATCCCGCTGATCCCGGCCATCGTCATCGCCCTCGCCGCCTCGGTGGCCATGGCGTTGGCGACGGAGCGGCTGGTGATCCGGCGGCTCTTCGACGCCCCCCGGGTCGCGCTGCTGGTCGCCACGGCCGGCGTGGCGCTGCTGGCCATCTCGCTCGAGCTGTGGTTGGGGGAGGCGCGGCCCCGCTTCATCCAGCCGGCGCTCGGCCGCCTGAACCGCCTGTCGCTGTTCGACGTCGCGGTGTCGGACCAGCGCATGCTGGTGCTGGCGGCGCTGGTGATCCTGGCCCTCGTGCTGGCCCTGTTCTTCTCCCGCACGAACCTCGGGCTGGCCATCCTGGGCGTCAGCCAGGAGCCGGTCGCCACCGAGCTGATGGGCATCAGCGTGCGGCGGCTGTCGAGCTTCATCTGGGCCCTGACCGGCCTCCTGGCCGGCATCGCCGGCATCCTCACCGCGCCGGTGGCGGGGAGCTTCGCCCCCGGGTTCCTCACCTCGACCGCCCTCATCCCGGGGTTCACGGCCGCCGTGCTCGGGGGGATGAAGAGCCTCCCTGGCGCCTTCGTGGGCGGCATCGTGGTCGGGGTGGCCCAGAGCCTGGCGGTCAGCTCCCCTGCCTTCCACAGCATCCCGGGAGCGGGGTCCGTGATGATCTTCGCTCTGCTCCTCGTCGTGCTCACCGTCCGGCCACAAGGGTTACTGGGGAAGGCATGAGCCTCGAGATACAGCCATGAGCCTCGAGATACAGCCCCAGGCGGCGCCGGTGGCGGAGCCGGTCGCCGATCCCATCGCCGTGGAGGTGGCGCCGCCACTGTTTCGGCCCAGCGTGGCCGGGTGGTTGGCCCGGGGAGTCGTGATGGCGGCCGTCGCCGCCGTCGTCTTCCTCGTCCCCACGGTCCGGGGCAACGTCGAGGTGCACATCTACACCCAGGCCGTCATCTACGCCATCATCGGCCTGTCGCTCAACGTGTTGCTGGGCTACACGGGTCAGATCTCGTTGGGACATCAGGCCTTCGTCGGCATCGGCGCTTTCACGTCGGCCTACATGGTGACGGTTCAGGGCCAGCCCTTCCTGGCCGCCATCGGCATGGCCATGGTCGTCGGCGGGATTCAGGCGCTGGTGCTCGGCGCCGTCTCCTTGCGGGTCACCGGCCTCTACTTCGCCCTCGTCACCCTGGCCTACGGGACGATGGCGGAAGAGAGCCTGTTCAACATCCAGAACCTCACCGGCGGCTCGGCCGGGCAGCCGGCGCCGAAGCCGATGTGGTTCACCACCGACCTGCGCTACTACTACCTGTGTCTGTTCTTCCTGGCCGCAGTCGTCTGGGTCGACTGGCGGCTGATGAAGACGAAGGGCGGCCGGGCCCTGGCCGCCGTGCGGGAGAACCCCCGGGTGGCGGCCACCTTCGGCGCCGACGTCAAGGTCTACACGCTCATGGCCTTCGTGGTGGCCGGTGTCTTCGCCGGTCTCGGCGGCGCGCTCCTGGCCCACAACGATACGTTCGTGGTGCGCGACCTGTTCAACTTCCAGCTCGCCCTGGTGTTCGTGATCATGACGGTGGTCGGTGGGCTCCGGAACCGGACGGGCGTCGTGATCGGCTCGGCCTTCTTTTCGCTGGTCGGATACTTCTTCGACAAGCTGTTCAGCGGCGGGCTCAGCGTCCCGGGGATCAAGGTGCTCCCCAAGGAGTACGCCCCCATCGTGATCGGGCCGATGCTCCTGCTGTTTACCCTCACCCGCCACCCGGGTGGGATGGGCCAGCAGATCCGGCCCATCCAGCGCTGGCTGCGGGGCGGGCGATTCAGCTTCAAGGACACCCACGACGCTGAGGTGCGGGTGAGCGATGCCCGTGCTTGAGGTGGAGGGGTGCTCCATCCGCTTCGGCGGCGTGCAGGCGGCCCGCAACGT
>JAUZEX010000574.1 GCA_030838815.1 Actinomycetota bacterium | reverse complement strand
GTCGGCCGGGGCGCTCAGGCGCCGGGTGACGCTCGACGCCCCCCGGTCCCGTCCGAAGACGTCGGCGCCCGAGGCCGGGCTTCCACCCCCGGCGTCGGTTCCTCCGGTGGCGAAGGCCACGAACCGCCCGTCGCCGGACGGGGCCGACTCCAGGCTGGGCCGGGTGAACTGGGCCCCGGCCAGGTCACGGCTCACCCTTTCGTTCACGACCGGTGCGCCCCGCAAGGGGCGGAAGTACACGTCGGTGACGTGGTTGTCGTCGGCGGGTTCGTTCGGGCTCGAGCAGCCGCTGAGCAGGTTCTCGGCGTCGCTCTCGAACGTGATCCCGGCCGTGGCGTTGCCGGCGCTGGCATCGCTGGTGATGCGGGGGGCGAAGCTCTGCTGGTCACCCTCGTTGGAGTTGCACCGGCTGACGAGGTCGGTCGAGCGGTCGGTGCGGTCGCGGAGGAACACGTCGGTGGCGTCGTTGCCGTCGCTCGTGGTGCTCAGGTTCTTGGCGTCGGAGGCGAAGGCGATCAGGCTCCCGTCCCCGGACAACGACGGGCTGAAGCTGTCACCGTTGCCCTGGACGGTTGTGCTGCCGTTGCGGAGCGACACCCGCTCGGTCGTGTTGGTCGGGATCTCGTGCCAGAACACGTCGGACTTCCCGTTGGTGTCGCCGGCCACGAGGTCGGTGGCGTCGGACGAGAAGGCGACCTGGGTGCCGTTGCCGTTCAGGCTCGGCTCGTCGCTGGCGTCGTCGCCCGGGGCGGTCCCGCCCGTCGCCACACTGACCAGCCTCGTCGACGGGTTGGAGCCGAGGGTGCGGACGTAGACGTCGCTCTTGCCGTTGCCGTCGCCCGGCACGAGGTTGGTGGCCGACGACGTGAACGCCACCACGGCGCCAGTGTCGTCGATGGACGGGGACCGGCTGTCGCCGTCGGCCTGCGTTCCGTCGCCGGCCACGCTGGCCCGGGTGACGGTGCTCTGCTGGCGGTCGTAGACGAACACGTCGAGGGCGTCGTTGGTGTCGCCGGGGACGAGGTTGTCGGCCGCCGAGACGAAGGCCACGAAGCGACCGTCGGTCGACAGGGCCGGCGCCGAGCTCGGGCCGTCCGCCTCGGCGAAGTTGGGGCCGAGGCTGGTGACGCTGACCCGCTTGATCGTGCCGCCCTGGGTCACGAACACGTCGCTCACGCCGTTGTGGTCGTCGGGCACGAGGTTGGTGGCGTCGGAGACGAAAGCCACCACCGCGCCGTTGTCGGACACAGCCGGCTGGCCGGCGGCGGCCGGGCCCAAGGCCGCGGCCTGCGCCCCTCCGCTCTTCACGCTGACCCGGGTCGTGACCCCGGTCGAGTCCGGGACCGCCCCGGCCCGCTCCGGGGCCACGAACCCGAGCGCCGGCAGGAGCACCAGCACCAGGGCCGGGAACACGCAGCGGCGCAGCGGTCGGGCCATTCGACCTCCCTCGGTGATCGGCGGGCTCACCCTACCGGCCGGTCCCAGGGTTCGGAGGGAGCCCCGGCGGGTAGCGAAAGCGCGAGGCGCACCGGGAGGCAGGGGTGGAACGAGGCAGCGACAAGCATTCGCCAATGGTGGACGAGGCACTCAAGCACGACACCGCCTCCATCTGGCACGGCGGCCCCAACGAATCGCGCAGCGAGGAGTTCCGGGAGCAGGAGGGGCCGGCTGAGGGAGAACCGACCCCCGACGCCCGGATCCGGGGCGGCGGCGAGATCCCCGGGACCGGCCTGTCGCTCGACGATCTCAACGGCCGGGCCGAACTCGCCCGCTACCTCGAGCACCGCCGGTTCCCCGCCCGCCCCGACGAACTGGCCGCCCACGCCCGGGAGCGCCACGCCCCCGACTCGGTGTTGGCCCTGCTCGAACGGGCGCCGGACCAGGTGTACGAGACGGTTTCGGAAGTGTGGGTGGCGCTCGGCGGACGGGCCGAGCCACCTCGCGATCACAACGACTGAAGGGACAGCAGGGGTGGACGGCCTGGACGAGGACTACATGGCCCAACTCGGCGCAACGGTGGTCGCCCTCCTGCAACGCAGGCAGAGCGCCGAGGAGGAAGGTCTTCTGGTGGAGGTGCTCGAAATCGAAGCGGCGCTGGCCTCGCTCCGGGAGGAGTTGGCCATGGTGGCGGAGCGGCGCCGCTTCAAAGCGCCCTGAGGTTTCCGATCGGGACGAGCTCGACCCAGGTACGGCCGGGGGTGAGGCGGATCGGCTCGCCCGACGCGACCGTGTAGACGGTCGTCTGGTCGTCGGCCGGGCGGCTCCAGTGACCTTTGATCAGCCGCCCGCCGGTCAACACCCAGGCGTCACCCTGGCCGACCAGCTCGGCCTCGGGGACCTGCGCCCCCGACCGGTCGACGAGCCCGGTGTTGTGGTACCCGACGACCTGGAAGACGACGTTCTGGGGCGCGACCTGCACGCCGGCGGCGTCGAGGTGCGGCGCGCCGTCGGTCGTGCGCTTGAAGGCCTTCGACGGCTCGTCCCAGGCGTAGACCACGGTGGTGGTGATGTTGAGCTTCCAGACCGCCTGGACCCGCGGCGCCGGTTCCGACCCGGCTTCCGGCGGCGCCTCGCCCGCCGCCCGGTAGCTGAACAGCGGAGGGGGCGGGGTCACGTCGTCGGCGGCCGAGGCGAACAGCGCCTTCGTCTCCGAGAAGAGGTTGTAAGGCGCCGGACGCCCGGGTTCCCGGTGGTAGGCGGTCGGGAAGCGGCTGACGCCCACGTTGACCAGCGGCGCTTTTTGCACGAGGGCCTCGAACACCGCATTGGCCCCCGAATAGGCGAAGAGGGGCCGCCCGACCTGACGGGCGAAGAGAAGGTCGGTCGAGCGGGCCGACCGCACCGGCCCCACCGCCGGGGCGTCGTGGGACTGGAACACCGTGGCAAAGCGGGTGACGCCACCCTCGACGCCTTCCTCCACCACGACGTCGGCGTCGTTGACGCCGGCCTGGGGCCGGGCCTTCGGAGCGTTGTCGATCTTCACCACCAGCGCCGCCCGGGCCCGTACCGCCGGGTCCGCCGGCAGTCCGGTCAGCGGGCTCGCGTTGGCCGCCTCGGCCG
>JAUZEX010000567.1 GCA_030838815.1 Actinomycetota bacterium | reverse complement strand
GCTGAAGCCAACGTCGACCGCGGGGAGATCCCGGAGATCTTCGGCGACGGCCACCGTCTGCACATGCTGTTCAACTTCGCCCTCAACGAACGCATTTTCCTCGCCCTCGCCCGTCAGTCCGCAGCCTCGATCCGGGAGGCGCTGACCTGGATGCCGGACATCGCCGACTCGTGCGGCTGGGCCACGTTCCTCCGCCTCCACGACGAGGTGGACCTCTCCCGCCTCAGCCCCGGTGAACGGCTCGAGTGCTTCGCCGCTTTCGGCCCCGAGCCGGAGATGCAACTCTACGACCGCGGGATCCGTCGCCGTCTCGCTCCCATGCTGGGCGGGGACCGCCGGCGCATCGAGCTCGCCTATGCCCTCCAGTTCTCCCTCCCGGGCACGCCGGTGCTCCGCTACGGCGAGGAGATCGGCATGGGCGACGACCTCCGGCTCCCGGAGCGGTACTCGATCCGCACGCCAATGCAGTGGTCAGAGCGGCCCAACGCCGGCTTCTCCTCCGCTCCCGAGGACCAGCTGATCAGACCGGTCATCTCCGGAGGCGCGTACGGCTACGAGCGGATCAACGTCGATGCCGAGCGGGACGACGACGAGTCTCTCCTGGCCTGGTTCGAGCGGATGCTGCGGGCTCTACGGGAGTGCCCCGAGCCGGGTGACGGGAAATGGACCCTCCTCGATTCCGGCTCGGCCCATGTTCTCGCTCTCCGTTTCGACGCCCCAAGCGGCACGACGGTGGCCATCAGTAATCTCCGTGACGAGCCGTGCACCGTCGATCTCAGCCCGGATCTCGGCACGCCCGACGAGGTGCTCGAAATGTTCGCCAACCGCCGGTACGACACCCGTCCCAAAGACGTGTCCTCGCTCGATCTCGACGGGTGGGGATTCCGTTGGCTGCGACTCGGCTGGTGACCCCGGAACCGCGTGATCCTTCGGGGTGAACTACGCGTTCGCGGGATACGCCTTCCTGTGGCCGGGCTGCATCCTGGGCCGCGACGCTGTCCAGCCAAGGAGGATGACGACATGGCCATGCCTGTTCGCCAGCAGAACACCGAACCGGCCCACCGGGATCCGATGGCGGAGGTCCAGAATCTGGCATCACAACTCGGCCAGCTCTTCGAGGGATGGGACGACCTACCTTCCCTCCTGGGAGGAGACGGGGCGTTCCTTCCGCAAGCGGACGTGACGGAGACGGACGACGCCTATGTGGTGGAGATCGAGCTGCCCGGCGTGAGCAAGAAGGACATCGACATCTCGCTCTCCGGCCGCCGCCTCCTCGTCACGGGCGAGCGCAAGGAAGAGGAGCGAACCGGCATCCTGCGCCGCCGCACGCGCCGCGTGGGCCGCTTCCGCTACGAGGTCCTCCTGCCCGGTGCGGTCGACGAAGACGGCGTCCAGGCCTCGCTGGAGGATGGTGTCCTCACCCTGCGGGTGCCGAAGGCGTCCACAGAGCGGCCGCGTCGGATCGAAGTCAGTTGATACCCCCCGATGACGAACACCGACGTCTTCGCCACCACCATTGAGAAGACAAATCGAATTCTGAAGGAGATCGAAGAAGCCTACGGCTGGCCCCCGGAGCGCCGGCAACAGTCCTATCACGCGCTGACGGCAGTGATGCATGCCCTGAGGGACCGTCTGACTGTCGAGGAGGCCAGTGACCTGGCGGCGCAACTTCCGGCGTTGGTCCGAGGCCTCTACTACGAGGGCTGGAAGCCCGCCAAGGTCCCGGTGAAGATGCACCGGGAGGAGTTCCTGGGCCGCATCCGGCAGGACTTCCCCTACGCTCTCGAAGGTGGTGTCGAACTCCTGGTCCGGCGGACGCTCGCCGCGCTTCGCCACTATGTCACCGACGGCGAATGGGAAGACATCAGGTCCGGCATCCCGAAGGACCTGGCTGGCATCCTGCCATGATGCGTCACGAACCCGTGCCACCAATGTGGGCCGCGTGCCAGGCCCGCTGAGCGGGTAACGGACCACCATGAACGCCATCTACCACAGCGTGGAGATCCCGGCCGCCGGCGTCGTCCTGGACGCCGACATCGACGTGCCCGACGCGGCCCGGGGCGTCGTGCTGTTCGTCCACGGCAGCGGCAGCAGCCGCCACAGCCCCCGGAACCGCTACGTGGCCGGCGAGTTGCAGAAGGCCGCCCTGGCCACCGTCCTCGTCGACCTGCTCACGCCCGCCGAGGAACGGATAGATGCCGGGACCGGTGAGCTCCGCTTCAACATCGGCCTGTTGGCGGCGCGGGTGATCGCGCTGACCGACTGGCTTGCGGAGCACGAGCCCACCAATGGTCTCGGCATCGGATTGTTCGGCGCCAGCACCGGCGCGGCCGCGGCCCTCGTCGGTGGGGCGGCGCGCCCCGACCTCGTCGAGGCGATCGTCTCCCGTGGAGGCCGGCCCGACCTCGCCGGCGACTTTCTCGCCTTGGTGCGCCAGCCAACGCTCCTCATCGTCGGGCAGCGCGATGAGGTGGTCATCGAACTCAACCGGCGGGCGATGGAAATGCTCTCCGGCGAGACCCGCCTCGAGATCGTTCCCGGTGCGACCCACCTCTTCGAAGAACCCGAGGCCCTGGAGCAGGTGGCCCGATTGACCCGAGACTGGTTCGCCCGCCATCTGAAAGGTCTGCTGACTGGGCCGGGCTAGGTCGATGCGGAAGCGTGCTCAGACCAGGACCGTACCGCCGTCGATGAGCTGGACGGTGCCGGTCGCCCATGACTGGGTCATGCAGTAGAGGTAGGCGCGGGCGACGTCTTCGGGCTCGCCGATACGGCCGACGGGCAGGGTGGCCGCCGTCGCCTCGAACATCTGCTCGCGGTCGGCGTCGGTCATGCCCTGCCAGAGCGGTGAGCGCACGATGCCAGGGGCGACGGCGTTGACCCGCAGCGGTGCTAGCTCAAGGGCGAGCGAGCGGGTCAGTCCCTCGATGGCACCGCAGATGCTCGACGCAACGCCCCAGCCCGGGGCGCCGCGTGCGCCCGCCGTCCCGCTGGTCAGGGTGATCGAACCGCCGGCGCGCAGGTGCGGCACCGCGGCCTGCACCGCACCGAGCGCACCGAAGTAGCGCAGCCCGAAGAAGCGGCGGGCGGCCTCGATGTCGAGGGTGTCCAGCGGCATCATCGTGAGCGGTTCGCCCGCGGTGAACACGAGGTGGTCCAACTCGCCCAGCTCGTCGAGGAAACTACGGACTGTGGCGGCGTCGGCGAGGTCGAGCGCGCTCCCCTTGGCCGTGGACGGCAGCTGCGCGAGCGCCTTGTCCACACTGGACTGCCGGCTCGACGCGACGGTGACGTTCGCGCCCTCGCCGGCCGCCGCGGCCGCCGTCGCGAAACCGATCCCCGACGTGCCGCCCAGGACGACCACGTGCTTGCCGCCGAGCTG
>JAUZEX010000717.1 GCA_030838815.1 Actinomycetota bacterium | reverse complement strand
GTGTACGTGGTGGGGGTGAACTACTGCCTCCGGGGCAGCGACGTGCCCGCCGACGTCCCGGGCCGTGACGAGCTCTACGGCGGCGATGACGACTGGCTGGCCCGGGGCAACACCGTGATCGTCGGGCCGGGCGGGGACGTCCTGGCCGGGCCGCTGGTGGGCGAGGAGGGGATCCTCTACGCCGACCTCGACGTCGACCGGGCCCGGGCGGCCCGCATGCAGTTCGACCCCGTCGGCCACTACGGCCGGGCCGACGTCTTCCGCCTGACCGTCGACAGCGGTCCCCGCCGCTCGGTCTCCTTCACCTTCACCGAAGACCGGACCGTGTCAGGGGAGCTTGGGAGCGGTGACGCCGGCGGTGGGGTCGGTGAGTGAGCGCAGGAAGGCGACGAGGGCCTGTTCCTCCTTGGCGCTCAGGTCGAGGGGCTTGAGGAGCGGGCTCTTGTGGGGGGACGGGCCGCCGCCGGCGGTGTAGAAGGCGACGACCTGGTCGAGGGTGGTGAACGCCCCGTCGTGCATGTAGGGGCCGGACCGTTCGACGTTGCGCAGCGTCAGGGTCTTGAACGCTCCGACGTCGGCGTCGTTGTGGGTGACGTCGGAGCGGCCGTTGTCGACCGCCTTGGGGCCGACCTGGGGGACCCCGAGGTTGTGGAAGGCGTTGTCGGTGAACAGGGGCGCGACGTGGCACGACGAGCAGCCCGTCCGGGGGCTGAAGAACAGGTCGAGGCCCTGCTTCTGCTCGCTGGTGAGCGCCGCCTTGTCGCCGGCCCGGTAGCGGTCGAAGGGGGAGTCGAAGGTGAGGACGGTCCGTTCGAAGGCGGCGATGGCCCGGGCGATGTTGCGCTCGGTGATCCCGTCCGGGAACACCGTCGCGAACCGTTGGCGGTACTCCGGGACGGCCCCGAGCTCGTCGAAGAGGGCGGGGTAGGTCTGGGCCATGGCCGGCCCCGAGACCGACTTGTCGGCCTGCTCCTCGAGGCTGGCCCGGCTGCCGTCGGAGTGGATGGCGTGCATGTAGGCGACGTTCCACAGGGTCATGGCGTTGCGGGGCATCTCGCCGCCCAGGCCGAGGCCCCGGGGCCGGCCGTCGCTCATCCCCAAGGCCTGCTGGTGGCAGGTGGCGCAGGCGATGGTGTTGTTCCCCGACAGCCGGGGATCGAAGAAGAGGAGCTTGCCGAGGGCGACCTTGTCGGCCGTCTGCGGGTTGTCGGCCGGGACCGGCAACGGCCCGAGCACCGAGGCGGCGCTGGCCGGACCGGCCCCGTGGGTGGTCCAGGCGACGGCGGCGACGCCGACGGCGATCGCGAAGGGCATGACGATGAGCCACGGCCAACGAGGACCCATGGTGTGGTTTCCGCTTTCTGAACGCCCCCTTCAGAACCAGGGGCAATCTAGTGCCCGGGGCGGCGGACGGCCGGGCGGGGACCTCTCCTGGAGCGATGGCGGGGAGCGCCGCCGGTGGCGATCCCCGTTAGCCTCGACCCGGTGCTGCATCACCTGACCCTGTGGGTCCCCGACCTGGGCCGGGCCGAGCCCTCGTGGCGGTGGCTGCTGGAAGAGCTTGGCTACCGCCTCGACCCGGCCCTCGAGCGGGTGCTGGTGTTCCGCCACCCCGGGGGGTTCGCCATGGTCCTGGAGCAGTCGCCGGACATGGTGCCGGGCATGCTCTACAGCCGCCTCCGGCCCGGCGTGAACCACATCGCCTTCAGCCTCGACCCGCCGTGCCTCGAAGCCATTGTGGCCAAGGCGGCGGACAACGGCTGGTCCCTCCTCCCGATCGACCGCCACCCGATCGCCGGCGGGGCCCGGGTCGCCTATCTGGAGGACGCCGACGGTTTCGAGGTGGAGCTCGTCGCCCCCGGCGGCTGACCGGTCAGTGCAAGCCGTAGGTGTGGTGGGGTTCGAACTCGTAGATCAGGCGGTGCTCGGCCGCCATTCGGGCCAGGAAGTCCTCGTCGTTGAACTCGCCGCCGAACCAGCTGATCGGGCCGGTCGGCTTGTTCTGCATGAGGCGGAAGAGGGCGAGATTGTCCGTCGGGGCGTGGGGGCCGTCGAGGATCGTCACGGTCGTCTCGAGGGTCAGGAAGCCGAAGGCCGCGTCGTGGACGTAGAGCGTGCAGCGCGGGTCCGTCCGGAGCCGCTTGGTCCGGACCCGGTCCTGCGTGCCGCTGCTCCACAGTTTCCCGTCCATCAGCGCCACTGCGACGCGGGCGACCTTGGCGATCCCGTCGGGGGCGACGGTCACCATCGCCGCGGAGTGGTGCTGGCCGAGGAAGTCGAGTTCCGAGTCGGAGAGCTTCATGGACCGAAGGCTACCGACCGGGCCGGGCGTCCCAGAGCCAGCGGCGCAGGCCGGAGGAGCGGGCCACCGGCCGGGTGACGGCGGTGCGGACGGCCTCCTCGGAGCCAACGAGCAGGAGGCGGCGGCGGGCCCGGGTAATCGCCGTGTAGAGCAGTTCCCGGGTGAGGATGGGGGAGTCGGGGTCGGGGAGGAGGGCGGCGACGGTGTCGAACTGGGAGCCCTGGCTCTTGTGCACCGTCATCACGTGGACCGTCTCCACCGCCGACAGCCGGGCCGGGCTGAACTCGAGGATCTCCCCCCGCCGTTCGAACACGGCCGTCAACCGCTCGGGGCCGGCGGCGACGACGACGCCGGTGTCGCCGTTGTAGAGCCCGAGGGTGTAGTCGTTCTCCGTCACCAGCAACGGCCGCCCGACGTACCACGAACCGGTGGCGGCGAACCCCGGCACGGCCGCCGCCAGCCACGCCTCGACCTGGGCACTCCAGGTTGCCACCCCGTACGGCCCCCGCCGGTGGGCGCACAGCATCCGGAACTGCCCGAGGGCGTCGAGCGCGGCCCGGGCATCCCCGCTCCGCGACGCCTCCGAGATGGCCGCTCCCGCCGCCACCGCCGCGGCCCGGACGGTCGCCAGTGTGACCCGCCCAGAGGTTGCATCCGAGGCCGGGTTGGCGAGGTCGATCGGGATCCAGGTGACCTCGTCGGGGTGGCCGGACAGGGCGGCAATGGTGGCGTCGGCGTCGCCGCGGCGGACGGCGTCGGCCAGGGCGGCGATCCCGACGCCGAAGCGGTGGACGCGCTGGAGCACCACGATGCCGTCGCCGACGGCCGTGCCGGCCGGCGGGTCGTCGGCGTCCACCGCCTCGCCGGTGGCGGCGGCCATGCCGGCCCGGGCCTCGGCCCGGATGAGGAGCCGGTCGGCGGCCGGCCCGACGATGTCGCCCAGCACGGCGCCGGCCTCGACCGAGGCGAGCTGCTGGGGGTCGCCGACCAGCACGAGCCGGGCCTCGGGCCGGACGGCCTCCACGAGCTTGGCCATCTGGGAGAGCGACACCATCGACGTCTCGTCGACCACCACCACGTCGTGGGGGAGCCGGTTGCCGCGATGGTGGCGGAAGCGGCTCCGGTTCCCCGGCTGCCAGCCCAGCAGCCGGTGCAGCGTCGACGCCTGGGTGGCCAGCAGCCGGCTGCGCCGCTCCTCGGTGATGTCGAGCCCCGACGCCTCCTCGTGGACCGCCTCCACCAGCCGGGCCGCGGCCTTCCCGGTGGGAGCGGTCAGCGCCACCAACGGCGGCGGCGCCCCCACGGCCTCGGCCTGCTCGTCGAGCAGGGCCAGGATCCGGGCCACCGTCGTCGTCTTGCCCGTCCCCGGGCCACCCGCCACCACCGTCAACGGCCGCAGCACGGCGGCCGCTGCCGCGAGGCGCTGCCGGTCAGGCCCGGCGTCGCCGCCGTCGTCGGGGAAGAGGCGATCGAGGCCCGCCCGGAGGACGTCGAGATCGACGGGACCGGCGCCGTGCTCGGCCCGCAGGGCGAGGTCGGCGGCGACCTGGCGTTCCTCCCGCCAGTAGCGGTCGAGGTAGAGCCACGATCCCACGAGCCGCAGGGACCGGTCGTCGGGGCGGTCGACGCCGTGGGCCACCAGCGGGCTCCCGGCCACCGCCGCCACCCACGGGTCGGGGTCGGGCCACGGCAGCGCCTGGAGATCGACCGGCACGTCGACGTCGACGGTGGCCGTGTGGCGCACGGAGGCGAGGTCGACGTGCACGTGCCCGAGGCGGGGGCCGCGCACGGCCAGCGCCACGGCCAGCAGGACGCCGTCGTCGGTCTCGGGCCCGAACCGCCCGAGCCGCAGCGCCACATGGACGTCGGCCGCGCTCAGCACCCCGGCGGCGTTGAACTCGCCGAGCAGCCCGGGCGCCCGAAGCGCCAACCGCGAGTCGAAAGGATCAGCAAACGTCGCCGCCCCCCCGCCGGGCGCGGCACTACCGGGCGAGGCGCCGCCGGGCATGGGAACGGCCGCCGCCGACCCGGCCGATGTCGTCGGCGGGGGTGTCATGCGGCCACCCGGCCCTGGTCGAGCAGGTCGGAGAGGGCGAGGACGAGCGGGGAGGGCGGGCGCCAGGCGAACACGCCGCAGGGCTGCCCGTCGACGGTCGGGGTGTCGGCGCCGGTCATTCCCCGCAGGAACAGGTACAGGACTCCGGCCAGGTTCCGGTCCGGGTCGTACCCCCGGAGCCGCCACCGGAGGTAGCGGTGCAGCGCCACGGTGTACAGCAGCGCCTGGAGCGGGTAGTGGGCCCGCTGCATCGCTTCGGCCATCGCCGCGGGCCGGTAGTGCCAGGCCGACAGGGGCTCCTCGCCGACGCCGAGCCAGTTCGTCTTGTGGTCGACAACGGCGAAGCGGTCGGCCCCGCCTCCGCCCGGGTCGCCCGGGATCCGGAGCACCAGGTCAAGGCTTCCCGACAGGTACCCCCGAAGGGTGTCGGCGAGGGCGGGGTCGGCCAGCCGGGTGGCGTAGCCGGCCAAGGGGTCGCCCGCCGGGACGTGCTGCCGCAGCAGGCCGGCCACCTCCGCCACCGAGACCTCGGCCGTCGGGTCGTCGCCGCCGGCCAGGGGCAGCTCGAAGTGCAGCTCGTTCAGCCGGTCGGCGGGGCCGAAGTGGCGCAGGGCCCGCCCGCCCGCCAGCGGCCCGAGCGGCGTCTCGACCGCCGCCTGCACCGCGGCGACGACCGCCGCCTCGTCGCTCATCGCCGGTGGTCGCCGGTTCCCGGCCAGGCCCACCTCGGCGGCGAGCGCGGCCTCGAGATCGGCAACGGTGAAATCGATGCGCTCCAGCACCCGGTGCACGAACGTGCCGACGTCGGCCCCGCCGGCCAGCCCGCCCCACAACGACGACACGGCCCGCAACCCCGCCTCGTTGGCGTCGCCCGCCGGGCTCCCCGTCGACGGGCCCCCGTCGTCGAGCCCGCCGGCTGCGGCATCGGCATGCTCGGCATCGGCATGCTCGGCATCGACCTGCTCGGCATCGGCCTGCTCGTCGTCGGCCCCGTCGAGCGCGTCGGCCCCGTCGAGCGGAGCGGCGGTGCCGAGCGGCGCGCCGCCCACTTCGGGTTCGTCGATGGTGCCTTCCTCTTCGGGTTCGCTCCCCACCCGGGTGTCGTGGGCGGCGGCGATGATCCCGGTGTACGACGTCCGCCGCCAGAAGCGGTCGAGCGTCCGTTCGAAGTGGCTGGCCTGGAGATCGACGGCCTCCGGGGTCGGCGGCGTCCACCGCAATCCCACCGGTGCGGCCATCCGCTCCACCGAGATGCAGCCGGGGGCGGCGCCCCCCAGGGCCTCCACCGCCTCGGCGACCTTGGTGTCGTCGGGCATCCGGTCGTCGAAGGGCCGGACGCTGCCGTCGGCGCCCCGGGCGAAGAGGAGCCGGAACAGCGCCGAGTTCTTGCTGTCCTGCCCGGCCGCCCACCACAGCACGGCCTGGTGCTTGGCCCGGGTCAGGGCGACGTAGGCGAGGCGCAGGTCCTCCCCTCGCTGCTCCACCATGTAGGCGCTGCGGTGGTCCCACCAGGGATCCCCTTCGGGGGCATCGAGGGTCACGTCGATGGTGCGGCGGTCGCCGTTGCGGGCGTCGTGGTACACCGCCGCACAGCGGGGTGGGAGATACCCCGGCTCCCACAGGTAGGGCAGGTACACCACCGGGAACTCGAGGCCCTTGCTGCGGTGGATGGTGAGCACCTGGACCGCTTCGGCGTCGGACTCCAGCCGGCGGCTGCGTTCGTCGCTGTTGGTGTCCTCCTCGGATTCGGCGATGCGCTGCCGCAGCCAGGCGGTGATGGCCGTCATCCCGAGCCCCTCGCCGGAGGCGGCGCCGTGGAGGAGCTGGCCGACGTGGCGGAGGTCGGTCAGGTCACGTTCCCCGCCGGCCCGGGCCAGCAGCCGGGCCGGGAGGCTCTCGGAGGCGCTGATGAGCTCGAGGAGCGAGGCCACGCCGTGGCGGCGGAGCACGCCGGCCCAGCGGTTGAGGGTGAGGTGGACGGCCTCCCAGGCGTCGTCTCCGGCCGCCGCCACCTCCGGCGCGCTCCATCCGAGGAAGGCGGTGAGGGCGGCGGAGCGGGCCCGCGACATCGACGTCGGCCGCTCCAGCGCCTCCAGCAGCCGCAGCCACTCCCGGGCCACCGGGGTGGCGAACACGCTGCCGGCGCCGTTGATGACGGCGGTGATCCCGACGGTGGCCAGCGCCCCCCGGATCAGGTTGGCCTGCCGGTTGGTCCGTACCAGCACCGCCACATGGCCGGGCCGGACCTCCTCGTCGCCGGCCGGCGAGCCGTCGCCGAGGCGGCGTTCCACCCGGGCGCCGGACGACAGGAGCCGCACCAGGTCGTCGGCCAGGTCCTGGGCGATGAGGGCGCGGGAGTGGGCCACCTGGGCCAGTTGCATCTTGGGGGTGATGGTGACGAACCCGTCGTCCCGGTGGAGGACCCGGAAACGCAGCGGTGCGGCCACCGGCGCCCCGACGAGGCGGGGGGCCCGGTTGGCGGCGGCGGCCCGCACCGGCCGGTAGGTGATCCCCTCGTGGCCGAGGCGGGCGCCCCGCAGCAGGGCGTCGTAGGCGTCGATCAGCCCCTGGTCGCTGCGCCAGTTGATCTCCAGGGTGGCCCGGGTGGCGGCCATCCGGGCCGCGGCCAGGTAGGCGTAGACGTCGGCGCCCCGGAAGGCGTAGATGGCCTGCTTCGGGTCGCCGATGAGCACGAGGGTGGCGCCGCTGTCGCCGAAGGCCAGGTTGAGGATGTCCCACTGGACGGGATCGGTGTCCTGGAACTCGTCGACCAGGGCGACCCGGTACCGCGTCCGCAGCCGGGTCTGCACCCGGGGGCCGTGGACCGGATCCTCCAGCGCCTTGCGCAGCCGGATGAGGAGGTCGTCGTAGGTGAGGACACCGGCGAGGCGCTTGCGCCGCTCCATCTCCTCCCGCACCTTGATGGCCAGGCGGCGGTGCGTCCCGGCCGGCGTGGTGCCCGGCGCCCAGGCCGGGCCCGGTTCGATCGGCGCCACCGGATTGTTGACGGCGGCGTCGGCGACCCGGACGGCGTCGGCCCGGTTGAGCATCGGCGGGGCGTCGGCGTCGTGGTACTTGCGGACGTACAGGTCGTCGACGACCTCCCCGATCAGGTCACGCTGGTCCTCGAGGACGACGAGGTCGCGTTCCACGTCGCCGGCGAAGCCGAGCCCGCCGAGGACGTCCTGGCAGAAGCCGTGGGTGGTGGTGATGGTGGCGGCGTCGTAGTCGGCCAGGGCGGCGGTGAGCCGCCGGCGCCGGATGTCGACCTCGGCCGGGGTGCCGATGGCCAGGAGCTCAAGGACCTGGTCGTCGCCCGGCGCCGCCTCTCCGGCCGCCACCCGCAGCAGCCCCTGCTCGGCGCTGACCAGCCGTTCCCGCACCCGGTCCCGCAACTCGCCGGTGGCCATGCGGGTGAAGGTGACGACGAGCAGCTGGTGGAGGGGGACCCCCTCGGCGACGTAGCGGGCGGCGAGGGCGGCGATGGTGAAGGTCTTGCCCGTCCCCGCGCTGGCCTCGAGGACCG
This sequence comes from Actinomycetota bacterium, assembly GCA_030838815.1. Classification (GTDB taxonomy): domain Bacteria; phylum Actinomycetota; class Acidimicrobiia; order IMCC26256; family BP-133; genus BP-133. The sequence continues at coordinate 1,415 of JAUZEX010000717.1, read as the reverse complement.
TCACCCCCGGCGCGGGGAGCGGCCCGCACACGTCGAAGCCGACGACGTTGCTCATTTGTCGCTCACCTGCTCGACGTCGAGAAGGCCGCGCCACAGCCGCAGGGCGTAACGGCCGAACCGGGTCGGCTCGCCGGCGGCCCACCCCTCGCCCGACTCGCCCGGTTCCGGCGCTGCCTGCTGCAGGTCGGAGAAGGGAACGACGCCGCCGTGGACGAGCTGGTGCTCGGGCTCCTTCCCCTCGGCGATGCCGAAGTCGCTCGACGGATCCCACAGCTTGCTGCAGGCCCCCTCCCGTTTGGGCACCGGGGTCTCCGCCCACGCCGCCGACGTCTTGCAGTAGAGCGGGAGCGGCTCGCACAGGCCCCGGTCGAGGAGGTCGACGAGGACCTCGAGCCGGGCGACGGCCGCCGCCCGCCGCTGGGCGGCGTCGCCCGGCAGCGTGGCCAGGGTTGCGACGCTGACCGTGAACCGTCTCCCGCTGTTGCGGAACTTGCCGACGGTGACGGCCGCCACCGGCCGCTCGGCCTGGGCGGCGGTCAGGGCCAGGAACCGCACCCAGGCCGCCAGGCGGTGCTTGGGGCCGAGCTTGGAGTAGTTCACGGCCCGGACGAGGAGGCCGGCGGGGCCCTGGTCGACGACGCCGGGGACGGTGCCGACCAGCGCCCGCCCACCGGGCAGGGCCACGTTGACCTCGACGGAGCGGGGGGCGGAGCCGCTGCCCGTGACGTCGGCCGCTTCGGCCACCAGCCGCTCGACGACGGGCAGCACCTGGTTGAGGACGGGTTCGGCCAGCATGCCGGGGGGCAGCCCGCCCCGGGCCCGTTCGGCGGCGACGCAGGCGTCGCGCTCACCGCCGGCCAGCCGGCCGGCGAGGAGCCGGTCGCCGACGCCCCACAGCTCGAGGAAGTCGAGCTCGACGGGCAGCGACTGGGGGGCGTCGTCGGCACCCTCGGTGAGGCTGACGCCGAGCCGCTGGCGGAGGAACGCCTTCACCGGATGCTGGACGAACTTCACGAGGTGCTCGAGCTCGACCACCTCCGCCCGGGCTGGTGGCAGCGGCCGGGGCAGGAACGGGGCGGGGGCGGCCCGCTCACCGCCGGCGGCCCGGGCCCCGGCCAGGGCCACGGCGTCGAAGCTCCACGGCCGCTCACCGGCCAGCCGGCCGGCCATGAAGTTGCGGGCGTCGAACGGCTGCAGGGGATGGTGGACGACGACCCTGGTGCGGGCCCGGACCGCCCCGGTCGGATCGTCGGGCAGGCGGACGGTGCGGTCGACGACGTCGAGCAGCTCACCGATGGGGACGGCCGCCGGCCGCTCGGCGTTGGTCCGCTCGTCCCGCCCGCTGTAGGTGACGATCAAGTGGCTCTGCGCCGCCAGCAGGGCGTCGAGCAGGAGCTGGCGGTCCTCGCTGCGGG
>JAUZEX010000444.1 GCA_030838815.1 Actinomycetota bacterium | reverse complement strand
GAGCGGGGTTGCGCTTCGCCTCCCGCCGGCTGCTGCTGTTCGTTGTGCTGGCCGCCGCCTGGCCGCTGCTCAACCTCGTGCTCCCGAGCGGGCTCCCGGCGGGAGTGGTGCTGCAGGGCGTCGTGCTCGGGTCGCTGACCGGGCTCTCGGCCGTGGGGCTGGTGCTCGTCTACCGCGCCTGCCGCATCGTGAACTTCGCCCAGGCGACGCTGGGCTCGGCGGCCGGGGTGCTGGCCACCCAGCTGTTCCAGCACCGGGGCTGGAACTACTACGCCGCCTTCGCCGCCGGCCTCGCCACCGCCGCCCTCGTCGGGGCGCTGGCCGACCGGCTCGTCATCCAACGGTTCTTCTGGGCGCCCCGTCTCGTCCTGACCGTGGCCACCATCGGCCTGGCCCAGATCCTGTCCGGCGTCGAGCTCACCCTGCCCGGGCTCTTCGGCGGCGGCGGCCCGCTCGGCGGCCTCTCGGGCGGGTTCAAGACGCCGCTCTCGATGTCGTTCCACGTTTCGCCGCTGCTGTTCCAGGGCGCCCACGTGCAGGTGCTGATCGTCGTGCCTGTCGTCCTGGCCCTGATGACGCTGTTCCTGCGCCGGAGCTCCGTAGGAGTCGGGATCCGGGCCAGCTCGGCCAACGCCGAACGGGCCATGCTCCTCGGGATTCCCGTCCGGCGGCTGTCCACGGTGGTGTGGTCGGTGGCGGCCGTCCTCTCGGCGCTGTCGGCCATGCTGGCCGCGCCGCTCATCGGGTCGGGGTCGAGCTTCACCAGCGGCCCGGCGCTGCTCCTGCCGGCCCTGGCGGCGGCGGTGCTGGCCCGCATGGAGAGCCTGCCGGTGGCGATGGCGGCCGGCATCGGCGTCGGCGTGTTCGAGCAGGCCGTGTTCTGGAACTACTCGCGGGCCAGCCTCGTCGACGTCGGCCTCCTGGGCGTGATCCTCGTCGGGCTGATCCTCCAGCGGGACAAGCTCTCCCGGTCCGACGACGCCCTCGGGGCCAGCTGGTCGGCGGCCGGTGAGACACCGCCGGTCCCCACGCCCCTGGCCCGCCTGCCAGAGATCGTGTGGGGCCGCCGGTTCCTCTACGTCGCCGTCCTGGCGGTGGCGATCATCGTGCCCAACTCGATGTCTCCGAGCCAGATCTCTTTGCTGGGCTCGGTGACGCTCGTCTACGCCATCGTGGCCGTTTCGCTGGTGGTGCTCACCGGCTGGGCGGGCCAGATCAGCCTCGGCCAGTTCGCCATCGCCGGACTCGGCGCCACCGTGACCGGCGACCTCGTCAGCAAGACGGGAGCCGACCTCCTCTTCGCCCTGATCGCCGGGGCCGCCGCCGGGATGCTGGTGGCGGTGCTCATCGGCCTGCCGGCGCTGCGGGTGCGGGGGCTGTTCCTCGGTGTCACCACGCTGGCTTTCGCCGTACCGTTGTCGACGTTCGTCCTCAACCCGGCCAACTTCTCCAACCTCATTCCCCAGCAGGTGGAACGGGCCGTGGTGCTCTCCCGCTTCGACCTCCACGACGAGCGGACCCTCTACTACTTCTGCCTGGTTGTCCTTGTGCTGACCCTCCTCTGCGTGACCGGGATCCGCCGCTCCCGGCCGGGCCGGTCGATGGTGGCGGTGCGCGACAACGAGCGGGCGGCCGCCGCCCGGGGCATCAACGTCAGCCGGACCAAGCTGGCCGCCTTCGCCGTGAGCGGGGCGCTGGCGGGCCTGGCCGGCGCGCTGCACGCCGTGGTACTGGACGGGGTGCGGGCCGGGAGCTTCACGCCGGCCATGGGTTTCGAGGCTTTCTCCATGGTGGTGCTGGGCGGCGCCACGTCGTTGGGTGGGGCCATGGCCGGGGCCGTCTTCCTCCGCTACGCGCAGTACGCCCTGGCCGGCGGGACGCAGCTGATCGTGACCGGCGCCGGCGTGCTGTTCGTGCTGCTGGTCCTGCCGGGCGGGCTGGCCCAGGTCACCGCCGGGTTGCGCAGGCGGGTCTTCGTCGTCGTCGCCCGGCTCCGCCGCATCGACCTGCCCGGCGCGGCCGGGGGAGAGCCACCCCCCGACCCAGGCGCCGATGCCGCCGAAGCCGACGGCCCGCCGCCCGTCCTCGTGGAGGCCTGACATGAAGTTCCTCGGCCTTCCTCACCACCGAGCGCGTCGCGGCCGCGATGCCGGGACGCCGCTCCTGGAGTGTGTGGGTCTCGAGGTCGCCTACGGCCGGACGCAGATCCTCTTCGACGTGAGCATCGACGTCGACGAGGGCGAGGTCCTGGCCGTGCTCGGCACCAACGGCGCCGGCAAGTCGACGCTCCTGCGGGCGATCTCCGGGCTGACCCCGCCGAAAGGCGGGAAGGTCGTCCTCGACGGGAGGGACGTCACCGGCACGTCTCCGGTGAAGATGGCCGCCCTCGGCCTGGCCCACATGCCCGGCGGCCGGGGCATCTTCCCCGACCTGACGGTGGGCGAGAACCTCCGCATGGCCACCTGGTCGTTCCGGTCCGACAAACCGCGGTCGAAGCGGGCTGTCGACCGGGCGCTGGACCTGTTCCCGGCCCTGTCGACCCGGCTCGGCGACCGGGCCGGCCTCCTCTCCGGCGGCCAGCAGCAGATGCTGGCCCTGGCCCAGGCGTTCATGCCCGACCCCCGCCTGCTGCTGGTCGACGAGCTGTCGCTCGGGTTGGCGCCGGTCATCGTGATGGAACTGCTCGAGGTGGTGCGCCGTCTGCGCAACGAGGGCGTCGCCGTCGTGCTGGTGGAGCAGTCGGCCGAGCTGGCCCTGCAGGTCGCCGACCGGGCCGTGTTCCTGGAGAAGGGCGAGACCCGCTTCTCCGGCCCGGCCCGGGAGATCCTGGAGCGGGGCGACCTCGTGCGGTCGGTGTTCCTGTCCGGCGCCCGGGACCAGCTCCAGGCGGACGCCGGGGTGCGGGCTGTCCCCGCCGACAAGACCGGCGGCGCCTCCGACACGACGTTCCGGACGTTCGACATCGCCAGCCTCGTGCACTCCGGCAAGACCCGGGCCACGCTCACCGCCCGGGGGCTCAACAAACGGTTCGGCGGCGTGACCGCTGTCGACGACGTCGACCTCGACATCGAACCGGGCGAGATCGTCGGGCTCATGGGCCCCAACGGCGCCGGCAAGACGACGGTGCTCGACGTGCTGTCGGGCTTCGTCGTACCCGACTCCGGCACGGTCCGTCTCGTCTCCGGGGATGGGGGCGACCTCGACCTGTCGGCGCTGTCACCCGACGCCCGGGCGATGCTGGGCCTCGGCCGCTCCTTCCAGGACGCCCGCCTGTTCCCTGGTCTCAGCGTCACCGAGACGTTGGCCGTGAGCTGTGAGCGGTGGGTGACGTCGAGGGAGCCGCTGGCCGCCGCCCTGCGGCTGCCCGCCTCCGTCCTGTCGGAAGCCGAGGTGTTCGAGCGGGTCGAGCGGATCCTGGCCCTGCTGCGGTTGGCGGTGTTCCGGGACCGGTTCGCCTCCGAGCTGTCCACCGGTTCCCGCCGGCTGGTCGAGTTCGGCTGTCTGCTGGCCCAGGAGCCCGAGGTGCTGCTGCTCGACGAGCCCAGCGCCGGGCTGGCCCGGGCCGAGGCCGAGGCGCTGGGGCCCGTCCTCAAGGGGATCCGGGACGCCACCGGCGCCGCCCTGGTGCTGGTGGAGCACGACGTGCCGCTGCTGCGGGCGACGTGCGACCGGCTCATCGCCCTCGATGCCGGGCGCATCATCGCCACCGGCACGCCGGCCGAGGTCCTCGACGACCCGCTCGTCGTCCGGGCCTACCTGGGCGGCGCCGCCCCGGTCACGGCCTAGCTCCGGGTCGGGGGCTCCCGGCCGGCGGCGCTACAGCAGCGACGGCTCGTCGACAGCCCAGGCCACGATGCCGCCGGGCGGCACGACCACGCCCCGGCGCGTCGGCGGCCCCGAACTGCGGGACGGGGCCGTGTTGGCCCACCGGCCGAAGCGGATGGCCACGACGTGCGAGGTGGTGTGCCGGCCGCCGTCGATGTCGTAGAGATCGGTGTGCCAGTGGCGGTCCCGCACCGCGGCCAGGGTCAGGAGGCCGTTGGCGCTGCGGGCGGCGTCGAGGGCCAGCTCGGCGGCGGCGAACGACACCAGCGACCGGTAGGACTCGCAGCCGGGGGCGGCCTGGTGGAACCGGTTGGTGCCGGACTCGTCGGTGTTGGGAGCGGACAGCGCCACCGCGCTGCGGGCCCCCTGGGCCACGAGGTCGCGTTCGAAGTGGGCGTAGACGGCCGAGGGGGCGAGGAGCAGCCCGCCGGAGGGGCGCCACCCGATGCGGGCGGCGGCGGCGACGCAGCGGCGGGCGAGATCGGGCGGGACGGCCAGCGCCAGCGCCGCCACGTCCCGCTTGCGCAGCGCCACCATCTCCTGGTCGCAGCTGGTGTCGGTGGCGGCCTCGACCTGCTGGACCGGCACCGACTTGGCCAACCCCGTGGCCAGACCGGCGTCGGGCCCGGCAGCCACGATGGCGCCGACCATTCGGGTGTCGGAGCTGCGGGCGGCGAGGTCGCTGCCGAGGGCGGCCCCGGCGTCCTCGGCGGCCAGCTCCCCGGCGGCGACGTCGGGGCCGGTCGGCGCGACGTCGGCCGGCATGACCCAGGGCAACCCGCTGGGGACGTCGGTGGCGAAGCCGCCGACGAGAGCGTCGACCCGGCCGAGGGCGTCGGCCCGGGCGGTGTCGTCGTCGGTCGGGACGAGGACCAGTTCGACCGGCCGGCCGGAGACTCCACCAGTACTGTTGGCGCGGTCCACGACGGCCCGCACCGCCCGGAGGACCTCGTCACCCTCGCCGGAGGACGGGCCCCGGGTCGGGACCGGAACGCCGAGCCGCAGGGGCCCGCTCGGCGGAGCGGCAATCCGGCCGCCCGAACCGGCGGCGGCCACCGCTGTCGACCGCCCGGGGACGGTCTTGGGGCTTGACGCCCCGGCGGACGGGCCGGAATCGGTGCCGGCCTGGGCCGGCGCGTTCGCCCCGGCCGTGCTGGCCCCGGAGCCGCCGCTCGTCGTGCCGCGGCCGACAGCCGGGGCGGCGGTGCGGCCGGTGCGGACGTCGGCCGGTGCGGTGGAGGCGGTGGCCCCCTCCGACGGCTCGTTGGGCGCGAAATCAGGCACCGACGCCGGCGCCACCGCCGACTCGTCGGCGTTCTCGACCCTGGTCACGGGCAGGCCCCCGGGCGGGGCGGACACCGCCACCAGGAGGGCGACCGCCGCCGCCACCGGGATGAGGGCGACCGTCCACCGGGCCCGCCGGCGGGCGCTGCCGTCGGTCAGGTCGAGCTCGCCCCGCACCGCGGAACGGACGCCGCGCAGCTCGTCGAGCGACTCCCGGCACTTCCGGCACCGGGCGATGTGCTCCGACACCCCGTCGACCGGTTCCCCGTCGAAGTAGGCGCCCAGCTCCAGGGGCGACGGATGACGGCGGTACATCACCGCTGCTCCCGACCCGCTCCCTGTTGCGCGAGGTGACGGGCCATCCGCTTGCGCGCCGCGTGGAGACGGGACATGACCGTGCCGATGCTGACCGCCTGAACCTCGGCGATCTCGGCGTAGCTCAAGCCGCCGACCTCCCGGAGCCACAGCGTCTCCCGCAGCGGTACCGAGAGCTGGCCGAGGAGACGGAGGGCACCTTCGGCCTCGATGCGGGGCATGACGACGTCTTCCACTTCGGACGTGGCCGGCGGGTCGATCTCGCCCAGCGGCTCCGTGGTGCGGGCCCGGCTCTGACTCCGCCCCCGGTCGAGCGCGCAGTTGCGCACGATGCGGAAGGCCCAGGCGTCGAGGCGGTCGGGGTCGGACCGGCCCCAGGAGCGCCAGATGCGCAGCCAGGCCTCCTGGCAGGCGTCTTCCGCCTCCCGCGGGCCGACGATGGCGGCGGCGTACCGCAGCGCGTCTCCCGCCCGGCGGGCGTGAAAGTCCTCGAACGTGCGACGACCCGTGGTCGGGCCCAGCTCGGTGACAGCCATCAGATCCTCAATTGTGCCCCTTATCGGGCTTTGGTTCTACGCGCCCCTTTCGCTCCCCTCTCAGTCCGGGCTTAAAAAACCCTGACAATAGGGACAAACCGGCGAGCCGGGTCAGGCCAGGCGGGAGATGCGGACCTCGACCTCGAGCGCCTCGGGGCTCCCGGTGTTGTAGACACCCTTGAGGGGCGGGACGTCGGCATAGTCGCGGCCCCGGCCGACGAGGGCATGGCGTTCCCCCACCGGTACGCCGTTGGTGGGGTCGAAGGCCCACCAGTCGCCGAGCCAGGCCTCGACCCAGGCGTGGCTCTCGCCCGAGACGGTGTCGCCGGGCCGGACGTCCTTCCCGGTGTGGAGGTAGCCCGAGGCATAGCGGGCCGGCACCCCCGCCGCCCGGAGGAGGGCGATCGAGAGGTGGGCGTAGTCCTGGCAGACACCGGCCCGTTGGTTGAGCGCCTCCAGCGCCGAACTCGACACGCCGGTGGCGCCCGGCGTGTAGGTGAGATGGCTGCGCACGAAGCGGGACACGGCGTCGACCGTGGCGCCCGGGCCCCACCCGTTCCGCAGGTCGACGGCCAGGCTGACCAGCTCCGGCGCCGCCGGCGAATAGGGGGTGGGGGCCAGGAACTCGGCGCAGCCGTCGAGGACGGCCTCCGAGGTCAGCAGGTCCCATCCCGGGTCGGGGGGCTGGGACGGCGCCTCGGTCGTCTCCACCACCGACGTCGCCATGACCGAGAGCGTGCTGTGGGGGACGTGGATGTCGAAGACGTCGACGACGGTGGCCCAGTAGTCGAGGTAGCGGTAGCTCCGGGCCCGGGGCTGGACCTCCACCCGGGACTCCACCGTCATCTGCCGGTCGGTGGTGAGCGGGGTCATGCGGGCCTCGTTGTAGGAGGCCGAGACCTCGTCGCGGTAGCGATACAGCGTCTGGTGCTCGATGCGCAGCATCCAGCTCATGCGGTCCACACCTTCATGCCGTCCAGACCAGGGGAGACGCGTGGCCGAAGAACCGCGCCGCCACTGCCGCACTGGTCGCCCAGCCGGCCGACTGCACCTCGCTCAGGACCTGCGGAAGGTCGTCGAGCAGCTCGTCGACGGGCCGGAACTCGAGGTCGGTGCGGGCCCGGCCCATGAGGCGGCGGGCGTCGTTCTGCGGCCCGGCCGGGCTGCCGGTCGGGGTGAGCTCGGCGAGACGCCGCTCAGCCAGCTCCAGCGTGTAGTACAGCGAGCGGGGGAAGTGGCGGTCGAGAAGGAGGAACTCGGCCGCCAGCGACACGTCGACCGCCCGCCGGTACGTCCGCAGGTAGGCCTCGTGGGCCGAGCAGCACCGCAGCGTGGTCACCCAGCCCGCCGTCCCGGCGGCGTCGGACCACCGGGCCGACAGCAGCCGGCAGGTCATGTCGATCCGCTCCAGGGCCCGGCCGAGGGTCAGGAAGCGGTACGACTCGTCGCGGCTCATCGTCATGTCGGTCAGCCCGGCGAAGAGGGCGGCCCGCTCCTTCACGAACCGGAAGAACAGTGACGGGCTGGCCCCGGCCAGCACCCGGCGCTCCCGTAGCGCCAGCCAGGAGGCGTTGAGGCACTCCCACATCTCGGAGCTGATGGCCTCCCGGACGCCCCGGGCGTTCTCCCGGGCGTTCTTCATGGCGCCGGCGACGGAGGACGGGCTCGCCTCGTCGTAGGCCAGGATCTCGTTGACGGTGCGGCCGGTGGGGGCGACGACACCTTCTCCGACCCCCATCACGTCGAGCAGGGCCCGGCACGCCTCCTCCTCGTCGATCCAGGGATCCTCGAGGAGGAGGTGGTAGTGCACGTCGAGAATCCGGGCCGTGTCGTCGGCCCGCTCCACGTACCGCCCGATCCAGAACAGCGCCTCGGCGATGCGGCTCAGCATGGCGATTCCTGGGCCTGCTGCTGCTGCTGCTGCTGTTCTTGTTGCTGAGCGGCGATCGGGCCGGACGGGCCTCGCTCGGGGGCGGCCGACGGCGGGAGGCGGACGCCGCCCCAGTTCCGCTGGCGTGTCGAGGGGGTGTCGGGCACCTCCTCGTCGCCAGCCAGCGCCCACGTGTCCTTGGAGCCGCCGCCCTGGCTGGAGTTGACGACCAGGCTGCCCCGGGGCAGGGCGACCCGGGTGAGCCCGCCGGGCGCCACCCACACCCGTTGACCGTCGTTGACGGCGAAGGGGCGGAGGTCGACGTGGCGGGGCTCGAGCCGGTCGCCGCAGTGGGTGGGAGCGGTCGAGAGCAGGCAGACCTCCTGGGCGATGAAGGCCCGGGGATCCTCGAGGACCGCCTCCCGCAGCCGGTCGAGGGTCGATTCCTCGGCCTGGGGCCCGATGACGAGGCCGTAGCCACCCGAGGAGGCGACCGGTTTCCAGACCAGTTCGCCGATCCGGCTCAGGGCCTCTTCCCGCTCCTCCTCCCGGTCGAGCCGGAACGTCGGCACGGTGTCGAGGATGGGCTGTTCACCGAGGTAGTACCGGATCATCTCGGGCACATAGGGATAGATCGCCTTGTCGTCGGCCACGCCGTTGCCGACGGCGTTGGCTATGGCCACGTTGCCGGCCCGGGCGGCGTTGACGATGCCGGCGCAGCCGAGCATCGAGTCGGGCCGGAACTGGAGCGGGTCGATGAAGTCGTCGTCCGTCCGGCGGTAGATGACGTCGACCCGGCGCTCACCATCGGTGGTGCGCATGCGGATCGTGTTGTCGCGACAGACCAGGTCGCGGCCCTCGACGAGCTCGACGCCCATCTGGCGGGCCAGGAAGGAATGCTCGAAGTAGGCCGAGTTGTGGACGCCGGGGGTGAGGACGATCACCGTCGGCTCGCCGGTCGCCGCCTCGCCGAGGCGGCGGGGGGCGGCGGCCTGCAGCGCCTCGAGCAGCCGGGAGGGATAGTCGTCAACGGGGCAGATCCGGTGGCTCGAGAACAGCTCCGGGAAGACCCGGGCCATGATCCGTCGGTTCTCGATGACGTAGGAGATCCCCGACGGCGTGCGGAGGTTGTCCTCCAGCACGACGTAGCGGCCGTCCGGGCCCCGGAGGATGTCGATGCCGGCCACCTGGATGCGGACCCCGTTGGGCGGGTCGAGGTGGGCGGCCTCCCGCAGGAAGTTCGGCGAGCTGGTGACGAGCCGGCGGGGGACGATCCCGTCCGTCAGGATCTGCTGGGGGCCGTAGACGTCGGCCAGGAAGCCCTCGAGGGCCCGGACCCGCTGGATGACCCCGGCTTCCAGCACCACCCATTCCTCGGCGGCGATGACCCGGGGCAGCAGGTCGAGGGGAATCGGCCGTTCCTCGCCCGACAGCGAGAAGGTGATGCCCTGGTCCCGCAGCGAACGGTCGCGCAGGGCGCCCCGCTCGGCCAGGTCGTCGACGCCCAGGGCGGCCAGCGCCCCGTGGAGCGCGGCGTAGCCGGGCCGAAGGCCCCCGTCGGGATCGAACATCTCGTCCCAGGCCCGGCCCGCGACATAGTCCTCGAAGAGATCGCCCATCCTGCTGATCTCACCAGATTCCGTTTTTTGGTCGTTTCCCCGATGTTTCCGCAACATGAAACTCGATCCGCCGTCGGACCGCGCAAGAAAGGCGCCAGATAGCCGTCAGACGATCGTCACCCGGGGGACCACCGTCCGACACACCCGGGGTCTTCCATGATCTGTTGTGGATTGCCGCTCAGCGACGAGGGGTACGTCGACGGTTCGCTGCCGCGTCGGCCCGGGGGAGCCGGCTGCCGCCCTCTGTGGGCTCATCATCTGGGAATACCCCCACGCCGTGCTGACACGCGTTGATCGCACCTCCTTCTCTCCCACGACACGGAGGTCCTTACCTTGCCCACCGCTCTCGTCACGGGTTCGCCCGAACGGGTACCCGAGATCGCGATCGCTCTGAAGTCCGCCGGGTTCGACATCCTGGCCGCCGGGGCGATGTCACCCGAGGACGCGCCTGACCTCGAAGCCAACTCGGTCGACTGCTACGTCCAACTGCCCGTCGACCTCCCGTTGCCGCCCGGGGGTGCGCTGCGCCGCGCCTGGGACGTGATCGCCTACGAGATGGTGGCCCGCTTCGACAGCGCCGCCCGGTTCCTGCCCCTCCTGGCGCCCGGCGCCACGGTCGTCCTGGTCACCGGCAGCCCGGAACCGGAGAGCTATCCCCCCCGGAGCGCCGACCGGGACCGGAAGGCCGTGCGGACCCTCATCGGGGTGCTGGCCGAATCGATCCTGCAGGACTGCCGACAGGCCGGTGTCCGCGCCACCGTCGTCGGCGAGGACCGGGCCCAGGAGGAGATCGCCGGCCTGGCCCGGCACCTACCCCCGGAGCCTCTGCCGTGGTGGGTCTACGCTGACGTCGACCCCGACCTCGACTACGCCGACTGGCGCAACTCGATCTTCTGCCTGACCTCGCTTCAGGACACCTCAGGCTCGCTCCGGCACATCTGAGGCCGGGTC
>JAUZEX010000706.1 GCA_030838815.1 Actinomycetota bacterium | reverse complement strand
CCCGCGCAGTGGATGCGGCCGCTCTCCTCGTCGGCCGGGTTCACGCCGTAGTTGCCGATGTGGGGATAGGTGAAGGTGACGACCTGCCCGGCGTAGGACGGGTCGGTGAGCACCTCCTGGTAGCCCGACATGGCCGTGTTGAACACGAACTCGCCGGAGGCGACGTTCAGCTCCGCCTCGGGATCGGCGAACGCCCCGATGGCCTCCCCCTCGAACTCTGCCCCGTCCGCCAGCACGAGCAGCGCCGCCTCGGGGGAATGGCGGTCGAGGGGGACGCTCATCGCTGGGCCTGGCTGTCGATCACGACCGGCTCGCCGGCCAGGATCGTGTGGCGGACACGGCCGGTGAGCTTGCGGCCGGCGTAGGGGGTGTTGCGGGACCGGCTGGCCAGGCGGGTGGGGTCGACCTCCCACAGGGCCTCGGGGTCGAAGACCGTCAGATGGGCGGGCCGGCCGGGGGCGATCGGGCCGCCGTGGTCGGCCAGGCCGGCCAGGCGGGCCGGCTGCCAGGACAGGAGGGCCAGGGCCTTCTCCAGGTCGAGGAGGCCGGGACCGACCAGCTCGGTGAGGGTGAGGGCCAGGGCGGTCTCCAGGCCGAGCATCCCGGGGGGCGCCTCGTCGAAGGGGCGCTCCTTCTCCTGGGCCGGGTGGGGGGCGTGGTCGGTGGCGATGGCGTCGATGGTGCCGTCGGCCAGGCCCTCCTTCACCGCCTTCACGTCGCTTTCCGTCCGCAGCGGCGGGTTGACCTTGAACAGCGGGTCGTAGCCGCAGCACAGCGAGTCGGTGAGGGTGAAGTGGTGGGGGGCCGCCTCGGCGGTGACGGCCAGGCCCTTGGCCTTGGCCGCCCGGACCAGCTCGATGGAGGCAGCGGTCGAAAGGTGGAGGAAGTGGACCCGTCCGCCGGTGAGACCGGCCAGGGCGATGTCGCGGGCCACGACCACCGACTCGGCCTCGGCCGGCATGCCGGGGATGCCGAGCCAGCTCGACCAGGCGCCCTCGTTCATGTGGCCGCCCCGGGCCAGCTGCGGGTCCTCGCAGTGCTGGGCCAGCACGGCGCCGGGCAGCGCCCGGGCGTACTCCAGGGCCCGGCGCATGAGGCCGCCGTCGGCCACGCAGGTGCCGTCGTCGGTGAAGATCCGCACGCCGAGGCCGTGGAGTTCGCCCAGGGGCGCCAGCTCCTCGCCGGCCCGGCCCTTGGTGATGCAGGCCGACGCGACCACGTGACAGGGCGCCAGCCGCCCGAGGCGGAGCACCTGCTCCACCACTGCCGCGGTGTCGATCGGCGGGTTCGTGTTGGGCATGGCCACCAGCGCGGTGTACCCGCCGAGGGCGCCGGCCCGGGCGCCGGTCTCGATGGTCTCGGCGTCCTCCCCACCGGGTTCCCGGAGGTGGGTGTGGAGGTCGACGAACCCGGGGCAGACGACGGCCCCGTCCGCTTCAAGGACGGTGGCGCCCGCCGGCGCGGTCACCTTGGCGTCGACTTGGGCGATCAGCCCGTCCTGCAGGAGGACGTCGGCCCGGCGCGACCCGCGGGCGTCGATCACCGTTCCCCCTGCGACGAGAACCGTCTGGTTCACGCCGCCCTCCCCTCACCGGAACCGAGCAACATGTAGAGCACGGCCATCCGGACGGCGACGCCGTTCGCCACCTGCTCGTTGATGACCGAGCGGGGATCGTCGGCCACGATGGCGTCGATCTCCACGCCCCGGTTGGTCGGCCCGGGATGCATGATCAGCGCGTCGGCGGGGAGGCGGGCCAGGCGTTCGCAGGTGACGCCGTAGCGGGCGGCGTACTCCCGCAGGGAGGGGAACAACGCCTCCTGCTGGCGCTCCCGCTGGATCCGCAGGACATACAGGACGTCTGTGGTCGGAAGCACTTCGTCGAGGTCGTAGCTGATCGTCACCGGCCAGCCCTCGAGGTCGGGGGGCATCAGCGTCGGCGGGCCGACCAGGGTCACCTCGGCTCCCAGAGCCGAGAGGGCCTTCACGTTGGAGCGGGCCACCCGGGAGTGCTTGACGTCGCCGACGATGGCCACCCTCATCCCGGCGAAGGAGTCGCCCCGGTGCCGGCGCAGGGTGAAGGCATCGAGGAGGGCCTGGGTCGGGTGCTCGTGCCAGCCGTCGCCGGCGTTGACGATCGAGGCGTCGATCCAGCCCGCGATGCGCAGCGGGACGCCGGACGACTTGTGCCGCACGACGATGGCGTCGATGCCCATCGCCTCGACGGTGCGGACGGTGTCGAGGAGCGATTCCCCTTTGCGGAGCGAGGACGACCCGGCCGAGAAGGTCATGGTGTCGGCCGACAGACGCTTGGCCGCCGTCTCGAAGGAGAGGCGGGTGCGGGTGGAGTCCTCGTAGAACATCGAGACGACCGTCTTGCCCCGGAGGGCCGGGACCTTCGGGATGTCCCGCCGGGTGACCTCGAGGAAGGAGTCGGCCAGGCGCAGGACCTCGCCGATCCCCTCCGCCCCCAGGTCGTCGATACCGAGCAGGTGCTTCACGTCGCCCCTCCCTGATCTCCGGCTTGGGGGACACCCCCGTCCTCGGGGACGCACTCCCAGATCTCGATGCCGTCGTCCCCGTCGATCTCCTCGAAGTGGACGCGGACGTCCTCGTCCCACTTCGTGGGCAGGTTCTTGCCGACGTAGTCGGCCCGGATCGGCAGCTCCCGGTGGCCGCGGTCGACCAGCACCGCCAACTGCACCGCCCGGGGCCGACCGAAGTCGACGACGGCGTCCATGGCCGCCCGGATCGTTCGCCCGGTGAAGAGCACGTCGTCGCAGAGGACCACGACGCTGTCCTTCACGTCGCCCGGCAGCTGCGTCGGCCCGAGGGGAGACACCCGCCGAACGGCGAGGTCGTCGCGGTAGAAGGAGACATCGAGGGTGCCCACCGGCACCTCGACGCCCTCGAAGGAAGCGATGGCGGCGGCCAGCCGGCGGGCCACCATGACGCCCCGGGTGTAGAGGCCGACCAGCACGACGTCGTCGGCGCCGTGGTTGCGCTCCACGATCTCGTGGGCGATGCGGGTGACGGCCCGCTTCAGGTCGTCGGCCTCGAAGACCCGGGCCCGGAGAAGCCAATGCCCCGGACCCGTCGGGTCAGGGGCACTCCACGCAGGGGGATTCCGCAAGTCTGTTCGCCTCCGTGGGGACCTCACAGGATCCCCTTCACGGTTATCGGGACGAACGTAGCATGACGATCGCCCCGGCGGGGGACGTGACCGAAACCCGGGCGACAAGGGCCCGGGCGCTGGTTACGCTGCGCGCGTAGAGTCAGGCCGAGTTCCCGCTCGCCGAAGGAGCGCCGATGCCGC
This sequence comes from Actinomycetota bacterium, assembly GCA_030838815.1. Taxonomy (GTDB): domain Bacteria; phylum Actinomycetota; class Acidimicrobiia; order IMCC26256; family BP-133; genus BP-133. The sequence continues at coordinate 4,500 of JAUZEX010000706.1, read as the reverse complement.
GGTATCGCAGCAGTCTCATTGCCGTCGTCCTCAGCGTGGTCGCCCTCTCCGGGTGCGGCGCGGCGGAGAAGCTCTCACCCCGGGTGGCGGTCCGGGACGCGGCCAGGTCCACCGCGGCGCAGAAGGAGGGGACCTTCACGCTGAGCGTCGCCGGCTCCGAGGCGGACGTCAACGCGCTCCTCAACGAAGGGGCCCCCCTCACCGACCAGGACCGCAAAGGCCTGGACCTGCTGCGGACGGGTCACATCGCCCTCTCGGCGGCGCAGGGGCGCTTCGGCATCGACGTCAAGGCCGGAGATCTCGACCACGCCTTCGAGCTGCGCTACATCGACAAGAAGCTCTACGTCCGGGCCGACGTGGCCGGGATCGCCAAGCTGACGGGGGCGACGCCGGAGCAGATCAACCAGGCCGTGGCCGGCATGTCGTCCCAGGAGGGGTTCGGCTTCCTCACCGCCGCCTCCCAGGGCAAGTGGCTGAGCGCCGATCTCACCCGTCTCAGCGACGTCTTCAACAACCTGACCAAGGGCCTCGGCGGTGGCACGGCGGCGACCGCGACCACGGCGGCCGGCGCCCAAGCGGCGGTCCCCAGCCAGTTCAAGGCCCTGCAGGACGCCATCGGCAAGGCCCTGACCGAGGACATCAAGATCGACCGGCTGCAGTCGGACAGCGTCGGCGACCACTACAAGGGGACGGTCGACTCGCTGCGGACCTTCTACGCCAAGATCGAGCCGACCCTGAAGGCGGACCTCGACACGATCGCAAGCTCGGCCGGCAAGCTGCCGCCCGCCAGCGAGATCCCCGACAAGCCGGCGTCGATGGATGTCTGGGTGAAAAGCGGCCGGGTCGTACGGCTGGAGATCCCGCTGGCCCAGTTCTCCCCCAAGCCGGTGACGGCCGGACCGGTCGCCCTCCGGATCGACATCGACCGCCTGGCGGGCGGGGTGACCGCACCGACGGACGCGACCGACGTCGACGTGGTCGGCCTCCTCGGCAAGTTCTTCGGCGGATTGGGCAGCTTCCTCGACGGCATGAAGGGCGGAGTGCCGGGCTGATCGGCGCGACGTCGGTCATGGGTCCGGGAGAGCCCACCGACGGCTAGAACCGGTAGGACGCTCCGTCGGCCAGCCCGGCGTCGCCGGCGGTGCCGCCCCAGACGAGCATCTCCTGCCCCGTCCACACCGCGGTGTGGAAGACGCGGCCGCTGAGCGGGCCGGCGGCCACGGCCTGCCACCGGTCGGCGACCGGGTCGTACATTCCCGCCCCGGCGGGCGGGGGTGGTCCATCGCCGCCGCTGCCGCTGTCGCTCTCCTCGCCGGCGCTACCGGCGCCCGTCGAGGCACCATCGGCCACCTCTACGTCGTTCGGCGTCCCCCAGGCCAGGAGGCGCTGACCGGTCCAGACCGCCGGTTGGTCGGCCAGGGACCGGGCCGCGGAGGGGTAGGGCGCCAGGGTCGACCAGCGGTCGCCGACCGGGTCGTAGCGCAGCCCGGAGGCGGGGAACAGCGCCAGCGTCCCTGTCCAGCGGCCGTCGCAGGGAACGTCGCTGCCGCAGGAGCCCGGCGCGGGCCGGGACGCGATCGGCGACCACACCCCGGAGACCGGGTCCAGCGCCGCGCCGTCGGAGCGATCGCCGTCGTCGCCGTCGTGGTAGCCCCCGGAGATGACCAGGCGGCGGCCCGTCCACACCGACTCGGCCCCGGTCCGGGCGGGGATGGGCGCCGCCGCCACCGGGACCCAGCGGTCGGTGCCCGGGACGTAGGCCGCACCATCCGCCCGCATCTCCGAGGCCGCGGGCTCGACGGTGGCGCCGCCCCACACCACGAGGCGGTCCCCGGCCCAGGCCACGACCGCTCCGTCGCGGGGGCCGGCGGGCGAGGCGGGGAGGCGGCGCCAGGCGTTGGACGCCGGGTCCCAGGCCGCGCCGTCGACCAGGAGGTCACCCTCGCCGGACGTGCCGCCGAAGACGATCACCTCCCGGCCCGTCCACACCATCGTGGCCAAGAAGCGGGGCGCGATCGGCGCCGCCGGGAGCTTCCTCCACGTCCGGGAGGCGGGATCGAAGGCGGCGCCGTCGGCGAGCGGGTCGGCGCCGAGGGCGCTCTCGCCGCCCCAGATGACCATCTCGCGGCCGGTCCACACGGCGTCCTGCCCGACCCGGCCCCCGATCGGAGCCTTGGGCAGGAGCCGCCAGCCCGGCGCCTCGTCCGGCCCCTGGCCGACCGCGGCCGCGGCGCCGGCTGGCCTGGTGGCCGGAGTGAGCTTTCCCGCCGCCGGGGCGGGCGCCGGCGCCGTGCCGCCGGCGCCGGTGGTCGTCGTGCGGGGGGTGGCCGGGGCGGACTCGGGCCCGGCGGCGGAGGACGTGGCGCCGGACGGCGCGGCGACACCGGAGACGGCCGACTCCCCGGCGAACCCGGAGCCGGCCGACGATGACGTCGGGCCGGCCGCCGGCGAGGCGACGGAACCGTGCCGGGTCCGCCCGCCCGGGCCGGCGTCGGAGCGCAGCACAGCCGCGGTGGTCCCGACGGCGGTCACCGCCACGACGGCGACCAGCGCCCGGAACCGCCGCCGCGCTCCGCCCCCGGAAAGGATCATCAAAGGTGCCATTGCGGGCGGAACCTTCTGCGCCGGGATCGGCGGTCCCTGCCGATTCCGGCCCAACGCCCCGAACCAGGGCTAAGCGGACAACGCGTCGATGAGCCGTTCCTCCAGCACGCCCAGCCACCAGTAGACGGCGAAGGGCGCGGTGTCCGGATCGTCGGGATCGAGGCCCGACAAGTCGAGGTCCTCCGTCACCTCGAGCCGGGTGCCGAGCGCCAGGCGGGCGTCGTTGAGCACCGCCAGCCAGTCCAGCGCCTGCTCCTCGGACAGCGTGAGCTCGAACCGGTTGCGACGCAGCTCCGCCGCGGCCAGGGTCCCCTCCACGGTGGCGAGGGCCCGGCGGCGGCCGTCGAGCAGATCTCCGTGCACCAGTCGCTGCCAGTCGGACTCGGCGTCCTCCTCGGTCGGGTCGAGGTAGGCCCGGGGAAAGAGGCGGTCCAGGACCGGATCGGCGGCCTCCGGCTCCTCCCCCTCGTCGATGCTCAGCAGCGTGGTCAGCTCCTCACAGAGCCGGGTGAGGACGGCGGCCTCCCCGGCTTCGAGGACGACATCGAACCCGTCGGAGCGGTTGCGGCGGAACGGGGCGCGGGGAGCCAAGAACGACTGCTCAGTCGCGTTCCATCGTGGCCCACAGGCCGTGGGCGTGGAGACGGGCGACGTCGGTCTCAGCCTGTTCCCGGTTGCCCGACGAGACGGCCGCCTTGCCCTTGTGGTGCACGTCGAGCATGAGCTTCGTGGCCTTCTCTTTCGGATAGCCGAACAGCTTCTGGAAGACGTAGACGACGTAGGACATGAGGTTGACGGGGTCGTTCCACACCACCACGACCCACGGCCTCGACGTCTCGACGGCTTCGTCGACATCGGGCTCGACGACGGTCGGGGTCTCGAGTACGCCCCTCACCCGCCACCGACCACCCGCAGCTGCTCGCCGATGCGGCCCAGCATGCCGTTGACGAAGCGGCCGGAGTCGTCGGTCGAGTACCGCTTGGCCAGATCGACCGCCTCGCTGATGGCCACGCCGAGCGGAATGTCGGGCCGCCACCCGAGCTCGAAGACGGCGATGCGCAGGAGATTGCGGTCGATGACCGGCATGCGGTCGATCGACCACCGGTCGGCGAACTTCGTGATGATGGCGTCGATCTCGTCGCGGTGGTCCTCCACGCCGCGGACGAGCTCGACGGCGTAGGCGGCCGGCGCCACCGGCAACTCGAAGAGCAGATCGTCGAGGACGGTGCCCCGGACGTCGAGCTCGTAGCACAGGGAGAGGGCCCGCTCCCGGGCGTCCCTGCGTGTCCTCACCATGCCGCCCGTAGCTGCTGCGGTCAGACCCGCGTCAGATATTCGCCGGTCCGGGTGTCGACCTTGACGCGGTCGCCCGTCTCGACGAACAACGGAACCTGGACGACGGCGCCGGTCTCGAGCGTGGCCGGCTTCTTGGCCCCCGAGACGCGGTCGCCCTGGACACCGGGATCGGTCTGGGTCACCTCGAGCTCGACCGACGCCGGTAACTCCACGCCGACGACCTCGCCCTGATAGGTGGGGAGGACGACGGTGTCGCCCTCCTTCAGGTACTTCACGGCGTCGCCCAGTGCGGCCTCCGGCACGGCGGCCTGCTCGTAGGTGCTGTTGTCCATGAACGTGTACCCGTCGCCGTCGCGAAAGAGGTACTGCATCTCCCGCTTCTCGATGTGGGCCAGGGTGAGCTTCTCGTCGGCCCGGTAGGTGCGCTCGAACACTGCGCCGGTGCGGTAGTTCCGCAGCTTCGTTCGCACGAAGGCGCCGCCCTTGCCCGGCTTCACGTGCTGGAACTCGATCACGGTCATGAGGCCCTCGGGCAGTTTGAGGGACATGCCGTTCTTCAGATCGTTGGTGGAGATACTCAAAGCACGAGGTCCTTCGGAG
>JAUZEX010000373.1 GCA_030838815.1 Actinomycetota bacterium | reverse complement strand
ACGAGGGCGAGGAGCGCCCCGGTGAAAGCCAGCACACCGTGGCCGGGACCCTCGGGCTCCCTGGCCAAAAGGCGACGAGCCTTGTGAAACCATCCCGCGGCGATGGCCGGACGGTTGCGGACGTAGTGGTTGCCGACGATGGAGAGCGCCGCGACCGCCGCCCGGGCGCGGTTGCCGGTCTCCAACCACAGGCTGTGGGCCCGCTGGCGGGCGACGATCGACATCTGCTGTTCGCCGACCATGAACGCCGCATCGCCGAGCAGCTCGAGGTCTTCGGCGTCGAGCGGGGCGACACCATCGGCCGCGATGAGGAGTTCGCACGCCCGTTGCCAGTCCCGCTCCGTGGCGGCGCGGCGAGCACGGGCCAGAGCGCCGCTCACATCGCACAGCGTGGCGGCGGGATCGGCCCTCCCCGCCGGCATCCGCGGCCGGAGGCCCGGGTCCTGGCGCAGAATGGCCGCTTCCAGGGCCATAAGGGGTGGCGACGGGTCGATCCCCAACTCGTCGGTCAGGCGGGCGCGGAGCCGCTGGTAGGCCCGCAGCGCGTCGGCCTGTCGCCCGCCGCGGTACAACGCCAGCATGAGCGTAGACCAGCGCTGCTCCCGCAACGGCTCCTCGGCCACCGCCGCTTCGGCCTCCCCGACCACCTGTTCGTGCTCGCCGGCCTGCAGCCGGGCCAGGAGAAGCTGCTCGACGGCGACGCTGCGTAGCTCCTCCAGTCGCGCCGCCTCGGGTCGGGCCCACGGTTGGTCGGCGACGTCCTGCAGCGCACGACCCCGCCACAAACCGATCGCCCCCCGCAGGGAAGCCGCCGCCGCCTGCCCATCCCCTCGCGCCAGGTGTGTCGAAGCACCGGCCACGAGCGCTTCGAACTCGGCGGCATCGAGGCCCGCCTCATGGAGTTCGAGGACGTACCCGCCTGCTCGGCGCTGAAGGCAGCGTCCCAGCACCTTGCGGAGCTGGGACAGGTGACTCTGCAAGGTCGCCGGTGTCGGTCGGGTCGCGGCGCCCTCCCAGACATCCTCGATAAACTTGGCGGCGGGAACGACACGCCCGGTGTCAAGGAGCAACCGGCTCACGAGCGCCCGGCGCCGGGCGCCGCTCAGGGGAAGGGGCTGACCGGCGCGCCGGGCGTCGGTCGGCCCGAGCACCTGAAAGTCGATTTTCGCCTCTGTCATCGCCCTCTCGCCCGACGACCAGCGAGTGTAGGCGGGATGATTTGCCCCTCGGCCCCTCGGCCCCTCGGCCCCTCGGCCCCTTGCCGCCGATTTGCAGTGTTTTTGCAGCGTCGACCGCCACGATCGCCCGGTGCCTCCGGGCGAGCCCCTCCTGGTCGGTCCCGTCGACGTCACGACCACGCACGGTCCCGACGCCACGGCGGAGGGGGAGGATCGCGTCCGCGGCCGGGACGGCGAGCTCACCCTGATCGGGGAGCACCTGGACCGCCTGCTCTCCGGCGTCGGGACCGTCGTGGTGATCGAGGGCCGGGCCGGCATGGGGAAGAGTCGGCTGCTGGCCGAGGTGGCGAGGATGGCCGAAGCGCTCTCCATGTCGGTCGGCCGGGGCGTGGCCGACCCCGGCGACCGGATCGTCCAGCTCGCTCCCCTGCTGGAGGCGCTCTTGGAAGGTCCCGCTCCGATCCTCGAGCGGGACGCCCTGCGCGAAGCCCGGACGTCGGCGGAGCAGCGGTACTGGCTTCTGCACGACATCGAGACGCTGCTGGAACAGGCGGCGATCGAGACACCCGTCGTCATCTGTCTCGACGATCTGCAGTGGGCCGACAGCGGAACCGCGGCCGCACTGCGCACCCTGCCCGCTCGGTTGTCGACCGTTCCGGTCGGGTGGTTCGTGGCCGCCCGGCCGGGCCCGGCGTCACCAGAGCTGCGGGGCGCGCTGGACCACCTCCAGCAGGGCGGAGCGGAACGGATCGTTCTCGGCACGGTCGATGACACGGCGGTGGCGCAGATCGCCGCGGATCTGCTGACAGCTCAACCGGACACCCCTCTCCTCGACATGGCCGAGCGGGCGGGCGGCAGCCCGTTCCTGCTCGTCGAGCTGCTCCGGGGGCTCCGGGACGAGGAGCTCGTGCGCGTCCGCGCCGGCACCGCCGAGCTGGTGCGGTGGCAGGTGCCGAAGCGGGTCAGCGAGAGCATGCGCCGACGACTGGAGCGGGCGTCGGACGCCGCCCGTCGGGTGGCGACGGTGGCGGCGTCACTCGGGCGCCGCTTTTCGCTCGACGCCGTGGCCGCGATGCTTGACCTGCCACCAGCCGCGCTCCTGCAGCCGCTGGAGGAGCTGACGCAGGGCAACGTGCTGGTCGAACGGGACGGTCGGCTGGCGTTCGTTCATGACCTGACGCTGGAAGCGGTGCGCTGCAGCATCCCGGTCCCCGTCCGTCGTGCGCTCGATCGCCAGGCGGCCACGGTCCTCCTCGCCGCCGGCGCGCTCCCCGTCGAGGTCGCCACGCAACTGGCGGACAGCGCCGAGCCCGGGGACGCGGTGGCGATCACCACCCTGCTGAAGGCAGCCGAGACGCTGGGCAACACCGACCCGGGGGCAGCGGCCGACCTGGGCCGCCGTGCCCTCGAGCTCGCCCCGCCCCATCATCCCCGGCGCGGCCCGCTGGTGGCCGGGACGGCGGTCTGGTTACACGCCGCCGCCCGGGGCGACGAGGCCAAGGCCTTCGCCGACACGGCACTGCGGGGGATGCTCTCGCCCGCCCAGGAGGCCGAGGTTCGTCTGAGCATCGGCGGCATGTTCTCGATCTCCCCCGACGTCCGGGCCCAAGCATGCCGCGACGCCCTCGCCCTCTCCGGCCTGCCTGCCGATCTCCGTGTCCGGCACCTGGCGTTGCTCCTCCACAACCTGGTGGTCGCCGGCCGGACGGTGGAGGCGCGCACCGTCCTCGACGAGACGAAGGCGGCGCTGAAGGCGGCCGGTGACATCCGGGCGCAGTCCGTCCTCCTCATGGCGGAGTCCGCGCTCGAGTACGCCGAGGGGCGGTTCGGGCAGGCCCGCGACCTGGTGGAGGCGGCGCAGCGCAGAAGCCCCGATGCGGG
>JAUZEX010000372.1 GCA_030838815.1 Actinomycetota bacterium | reverse complement strand
GCCTTCTGCGACATCGGCTGCCTGGCGCCGTCGGCCGTCCGGGTGGCGGAGCGGGTCGACGACCGGTACTCGGCCATCTTCTTCGGCCGGTTCACGGCCAACATCGACCAGATGCGGGCCATGGGCGACCTCATGCCCGGCACGTCGGCCGACGCTCTCGAGCAGCAGCTCCTGGGCGGTGTGGGAGAAGGCGCGTTGAGCGCGCCGACCCTGCGCCGCTACCCGGTCGTGGCGGCCAAGATGCCGGTCCGGGCGCTGCGCATCCCGAAATTGCTGGCCGCCCGCCGGGCCGAGATCGACGCCTGGTGGCGGGCCACGGTGGCGCCGGGGGCCATCCCCGACGGCCGCGCCGCCCGGGCCCGGTTCCAGGCCGCGATCCACCACTACGAAACCGTCATGCGGCCGCACTCGATCGCCACCATGCTGGCCCAGGCGCTCTACGACCAGCTGTCGAAGCTGGCCGCGGCGGCCGGGAAGCCGGGCATCGAGACCCGCCTCGCCACCGGCTACGGCCAGATGGAGGAGACGGCGCTCATGGCCGACCTGTGGGCCGTCTCCCGGGACCGCCTGACCCTGGACCGGTTTCTGGCCACGCACGGCTACCACGGCCCGGCCGAAGGCGAGGTCTCCAGCCGCAGCTGGCGGGAGGACCCGGCGCCGCTCGAGGCACTGCTGGCCACCTACCGGACGATGGACGACTCCGCCGCCCCCACCGCCGTCGAGGGGCAACGGGTGGCGGAGCGGGAGGCGGCCGCCGCCGAGCTGTTGGCCGGTCTGTCGCCCGTCCGACGGCCCGGCGCCACGGTCGTCCTCGCCGCCGCCAAGCGGTACATCCCCCTGCGGGAGGTCGGCAAGGCGGCGTTCCTCCAGGCGCTCGACGGTGCCCGGGCCGCAGCCCGGGTGCTGGGAGAGGACCTGGCCCGGGCCGGCACCGTCGGCGCCGCCGACGACGTGTTCTACCTCACGGTCGACGAGCTCCTGGGAGAGCTCCCCGCCGACGCGAAGGAGGTCGTCGCCTACCGCCGGGGGAAGCGGGAGGAGTACCTCGGGCTCCGGCTCCCCGACACGTGGACGGGCGTGGCCACCCCGACCAGGATCGAAGCTTCCGAGGCCGCGGCCACCGGCGTCGAGATCACCGGTCTGGCCGTGAGCCCCGGCGTCGTCGAAGGCCGGGCCCGGGTCGTGCTCGACGCCGCCACCACGGAGCTGGAGCCGGGCGAGGTACTGGTCTGCGAGACGACGGACCCCAGCTGGGCGTCGCTTTTCCTCGTCGCCTCGGCGCTGGTGATCGACATCGGCGGGGCGCTCAGCCACGGCGCCATCGTGGCCCGCGAGCTCGGCGTCCCCTGCGTGATCAACACCAGGGTGGGCACCCGCCGCCTCCGGACCGGCGACCTCCTCCGGGTCGACGGCGGCCGCGGCGTGGTCACGGTACGGGCAGCGGCCGGCTCCCCTTGACCGATCCCCGGGGGTTCGGCGGTGTCCCCCGGGAGACGATCAGCTGGTGCACGAAGCCCAGCTTGGCGACGACGGCCGGGCTGAGGACGAACGGGTAGAGGTCGTCCCGCCCCATGCTGCGGTTGACGGCGTTGAGGGCATAGGTGAGCGGGAGCCAGTCGTCGAGGATGTCCTCGACGCGGTCGTCGGGCTCCAGGTGGGGCGCCGCCATCAGTTCCGGTTCGAGCCGGGGGCCGGTGACCAGGATCCCGAACGAGGCGGCGGTCTGCAGGGTGTCCCGGATGTGGAGGTAATGGGCGAACGCCTCGGCCCAGTCCTCCCAGGGATGGGCCGTGGCGTAGGCGCTCACGTAGCGGCTCACCCACTCCGCCGGCGGTCCGCCCTCGTAGTGGTGGCGGAGCGCCTCGGCGTAGTCGGCCCGCTCGTCGCCGAAGAGTGCCCGGAACGAGGTCCGCGCCTGCGGGTCGGGTTCGACCAGCACCGTCCAGAAGTAGTGGCCGCTCTCGTGGCGGAGGTGGCCGAGCATCGTCCGGTACGGCTCTCCCAGCTCACGGCGCATCTGTTCCCGGTGGGCGTCGTCGCCTTCGGCCAGGTCGATCGTGACGACACCGTCGGCGTGGCCGGTGACCACCGGTTCCTCGGCGCTCGACAGGAGATCGAAGGCGAGGCCCGGTTTCCCGCCGGAGGGCACCACCGGCAGGCCCAGCTCGAGGAACTGGAAGACGAGCCGCCGCTTGGCTCCCTCCGCGGCCCGGAACGCCTCGCCGGTCAGGGAGCCGGCCGTCAGGTCCGCGTCGTGGGGGCGGGTGCGGGTCAGGCGGCACGAGAGGCACAGCCCGCCGGGGTCCTCCCCCGGCGCCAGCAGCCAGTTGCAGCCGGCGCGGACGGCGTTGGCGCACGGCACCCGTCCGGCGGAGGCCACGATCTCGCCGGTGTCGGGGGCGAACCCCAGCGACGTCCCGCACACGAGGCAGGTCACGGCCTCGAACGGAACGAGTTGGCCGCAGCCGGGGCAGGCGAAGGCACGCATGGCGCTTGTGCTACCCGGGTTCGTCGAGCCGAACCACGTCGACGACCACGTCGAGCTCGTGTTCGAGCCCCTTGGTGAAGATCACGCCCTTCAGCGGCGGGACGTCGGCGTAGTCCCGCCCCCAGGCGGTGGTGACGTAGCGGTCGTCCACGAACTGCTGGTTGGTGGGATCGACGTCGACCCAGCCGCTTCCCGGGACCCACAGCGCCGCCCAGGCATGGGAGACGTCGGCGCCCTGCAGCCGCTCCCTGCCCGGCGGGGGCAGGGTCTCCAGGTACCCGCTGACGTACCGGGCGGCCAGCCCGAGGGAGCGGAGGCAGCCGATGGCCAGGTGGGCGAAGTCCTGGCAGACCCCCTTCCGGGCCGCCAGGACGTCGTCGACGGTGGTGGTGACCGACGTCGAGCCGGGCTCGTAGTCGAAGTCGGCGTGGATCCGCTGCGCCAGGTCGAGGAGCGCCTCGAGCACTGGCCGCCCGGGTGCGAAGGAGGGCCCGGCGTAGTCGGCCAGCCCGGGCGACGCCGCAACCAGCGGCGAGTCGAGGAGAAACTCGGCCGGTTCCCAGCCGTCGTCGGGGGCCGGGGACGCGGTCCGGTACCGGACCTCCTCCCAGCCCGGGACGTCGAGGAGGCCGAGCCCTCCGCGGCTCACGGCGACGTCGCTGGTCGTCGTGACGGTCAGGCTCGTGTGCTCGGAGTGGATGGCGTAGAACGCGGCCCGATTGCCGAAGTAGTCGATCCGCTCCCGCAGGTCGGTGGGGCCGGGGTCGATCGCCATCCGCGTCGTGTGACAGGTCTGCCCGTCGGCCGTCCGGGGCAGCAGGTGCATCTGGCCGTAGCTGGCCGACACGGGTTCCTCGTAGCGATAGGTCGTGCGGTGCGTCACCCGGTAGCTCGTCACAGGAACATCCTCGAGACGCGGGCCGCCCCCGGGTCGGCCGGGGTGAGGACCGACCGTTGCGGCAGCTGTTCGGTGAAGTTGGCCTCGCTGATGGCGTCGGCGGTGGCGTGGAGCCCGTCGATGACCCGGCCCAGGAACCGGGCCAGCTCCGGTCTGCTCCGGCCGCCTCCGGCGCCGGAAGCACCCCCCGGCTGCGACCGGGCCAGGGCGGCGGTGTCGGCCAGCCGCAGGATCGTCGAGGTCTCGAGGGCGTGCTTCTCGGCGTCCGAGACCCGGGGCGCGCCGGCGGCCACCGGCAGGGCCCGGACGTCCTCGAGGAGGAGGTCGAGCTGGTGGGACAACGAGCGGGGGTTGTCCGGGTCGAGCAGGAGGAGGTCGAGCATCGTCTCGAGGTGGGCGTGGCTCCGGTAGCGCCGCCGGTAGGTGATGATGCTCTCGGCCGCCGTCAGCACCGATTCGAGCAGCAGGCTCTCGGTCCCGGCGTCGTGTTCGGCGGTCATGGTGCTGCGGAGGAGGGCGGCCAGCTGGACGCCCCGCTCGATGCGCCGGCCGGCGTCCATGAACCGCCAGCCCGGGTCGCGCACCATGCTCTCGGCGCCGAGGCCGGCCAGGGCGAGGAGGCTGTTGAGAACCTGGCCCAGCGTTGCGCGGCCCAGGGTCGGCTGGTCGAGCAGCTCCCGGTGGAGACCGGAGATCACGAGCCAGGTGTCGAGCGACAACTGGTCCCGGACGGTGTAGGCGGCATCGAGGAGGCGGCGGACCGAGTAGGCGAGCGTGCCGGCCCGGTTGTCGTCGAGGGCGAGCGACTCGAGCTCCGGGCCGGGATCGTCGAGGCCCGGCCCGCCGGGGCTGAAGCCGGGATAGGTCACCGTGACCTCGGTGAGGGCGACCAGCAGCGCCTGCAGACAGGCCGTTCCGGCCGCGTTCGTGTCATGGGCGAAGTCGTTGCGCCGGTCGTGGACGACCCGCATGAGCCGGACGGTGTCCTCGGCCCGCTCGGCGTAGCGGCCCAGCCAGAACAGATTCTCCGCCGCCCGGGACGACATCGACCCGCCCGGCTCCACCGCGGCCACGATCCGGCCGCTGTCGAGCCACAGCCCGGTCATCTTCTCCGGTTCGGAGGCCAGGACCCAGGTGTCCTTGGACAGGGCGCCGGTCTGGCTGGAGATGACGGCCTGGCGGCTGGCGGCCACCCGGGTGAGGCCGCCGGTCATGGCCAGATAGGAGTCGTCCCGCGCCACGCAGAAGGTGCGCAGCACCGATCGGCGGGCCTCCAGGCCGGCGTCGGTCAGCGTGGGAACGGAGGCCAGCGCCAGCTGCGCCTGTCCGACCCAGGCGGAGGGGCGTTCTGCGATGCGCTCCGCCACCTCGTCGAGCTCGTGGCGGGCCAGGGTCCACCCGAACACCGCCGCCGCTCCCGCCTCCCGGGTGAGGGGCTTGAGCACCAGGTGCTCGAGGTTGGTCAGGACATGGTCGAGCCCGGCGGGGTCGCCGCACCACCAGGTGGGAATCGACGGCATCTCCAGCTCGGCGCCGAGGAGCGTCTGGGCCAGCCGGGGCAGAAAGGGCAGGAGCCCGGGGTTCTCGAGCACCGAGCTGCCCAGCGTGTTGACGACCGTCACGGTGCCCCGCCGGCAGGCCTCGACGAGGCCGGGGACACCGAGCTGCGAGTCGGGCCGCAGCTCCAGCGGATCGCAGAAGCCGCTGTCGACCCGGCGGAGGATGACGTCGACCTGCTCCTTGCGGGCCAGGGACCGGACCCAGATCCGCCCGTCCCGGAAGGTGAGGTCAGAGCCCTCCACCAGGGAGTAACCGAGCCGCGAGGCGAGTAGAGCGTGCTCGAACGCCGTCTCGGCCATCGGGCCGGGGGTGAGGATGACGATGCGGGGCTCGCGGGTCGACGGCGGCGCCACCGCTTCCAACCCGGCCCGCAGTGCCCGGAAGAACGGGGCCAGGCGGTGGACCTGGGCGTCGCGGTGGAGGCTGGGAAACACCCGCGACACCACGGAGCGGTTCTGGAGGGCGTACCCGGCGCCGGACGGGGCCTGGGCCCGGTCGGCCAGGACCCAGAACTGGCCGTCGCTGTCCCGGGCGACGTCGGTGGCGACCGTGAAGAGCTGCTGGGAGCCGGGGATGCGGATCTGGTCGCAGGGCCGGAGGAACCCGCCGTGGGCCAGCACCACCTCGGGCGGGAGCAGTCGGCGGCGAAGCAGGTCCCGGGGCCCGTAGAGGTCGGCCAGGATCAGGTTCAGCAGCTCGGCCCGCTGGACGACGGCGCTCTCGATGCCGGCCCATTCGGCGCTGGTGAGCAGCACCGGCACCGGGTCGAGACTCCACCGGGAGGTCGGGCGGGCCGCGCCGTAGATGTTGTAGGTGACACCGTCGTCATCGAGGAGGCGGGCGGCCTCCGCCCGGCGCCGGGCCAGCTCCTCGGCCCCGAGCCCCTCGAGGACGTGGCCGACGTGGCCCCAGTGGGGGCGCAGGGCGCCGGTGCGGTCGACCATCTCGTCGTAGCCGGCGACTGGGGGCCGGTAGCCCGCGACCATGTCGGTCCCGGCCCCGGTGGCGGCCTGGGTCATACGGGGCTGAGGCGGACGCGGCGCAGGTCGAGCGTGGAGGGGTGGCCGGGGGCGATCCCGGCGGTGTGGTCGGACAGCGCCGCCGCCCGGGCCGGGTCGAGCGGTCCCGGTGTGTGGCCGAAAGGTTGGAACCGGGTGGTGCGGCGGGCCTCCGCCTCGTTGGCGTTCACGGGGAAGCGATCGTAGGCCCGCCCGCCGGGATGGGCCACGTGGTAGGTGCACCCGCCGACCGAACGGCCGTTCCAGGTGTCGACCAGATCGAAGACGAGGGGCGTGTGGACGCCGATGGTGGGGTGCAGGCACGACGGCGGCTGCCAGGCCCGGTAGCGAACCCCCGCCACGGCCGTCCCCGGCTGTCCGGTCGGGTTGAGGGGGACGGGGACGCCGTTGCAGGTCAGCACATGGCGGCCCTCGGTCAGGTTCTGGGCCAGCACCTGGAGGCGCTCCACCGAGGAATCGACGTTGCGGGCGGTGGCGCCGTCCACCGCTTCCTCGCCGAGGACGGGCCAGGGCTCGATGGCCATCCGGAACTCGAGCGCGACGCCGTCGACCGTCACGGAACCGAGCCGGGGGAAGCGGAACTCGAGGAACGGCGCCACCCAGGCCGTGTCGAAGGGGTAGCCGTGGCGGCGGAGGTCGGCGGCGACGTCGGCGATGTCGGTGCCGACGTACCAGGGCAGCAGGAACCGGTCGTGGAGCGTCGTGCCCCACCGGACCAGCGGTCCCTCGTAGGGCTCCCGCCAGCAGCGGGCCACCAGCGCCCGGACGAGCAGCGCCTGCACCAGGGCCATGCGGTCGTGGGGCGGCATCTCGAACGCCCGCAGCTCCACGAGGCCGAGCCGGCCCCGTTCCCCGTCCGGGTCGAACAGCTTGTCGATGCAGAACTCGGCCCGGTGCGTGTTGCCCGTCACATCCACGAGCAGATTGCGCAGCAGCCGGTCGACGAGGTAGGGCCGCTTGTCGTCGTCACCGATCCGGTCCAGTTCGGCGAAGGCGATCTCGAGCTCGTCGAGGCTGTCGTGGCGGGCCTCGTCGACCCGGGGCGCCTGGCTGGTCGGGCCGATGAAGCGCCCGGAGAAGAGGTAGGACAGCGAGGGGTGGTGCTGCCAGTAGGTGATGAGGCTGCGCAGGAGGTCGGGGCGCCGCAGCAGCGGGCTGTCGGCCGCCGTCGGGCCGCCGAGCGTCATGTGGTTCCCGCCACCGGTCCCGGTGTGGGTGCCGTCGAGGGCGAACTTCTCGGTCCCGAGCCGGGTCTGGTGGGCCTCCTCGTAGACGGTGGTGACCGTGCCGAGGAGCTCGGCCCAGTTGGCCGACGGCTGGATGTTGACCTCGATGACGCCGGGGTCCGGGCTGACGCCGAACTGGCGCAGCCGGGGGTCGGTCGGGAGGGGATAACCCTCCAGAGCCACCGGCTCTCCGGTGGCGGCGACGGCCGCCTCGACCGCCGCCACCAGCTCCACGGCGTACTCCAGATGGCGGAAGGGCGGAAGGAACACATGCAGCCGCCCGTCCCGCCGTTCGACGGCCAGGGCGGTGGTGGGCGCCTTCGAGGGCGGAAGGATGCGGGCCGGGCCTGACGCCGCTGCCCCGGCGGACGGGTGGGGGCCGAGGGGGCGGCGGTCCTCGAACGGCGACCGGTCCGGGGGCAGCGGAGCGGGCTTCGCCACCAGCGACCGCAGCGGGAGGCGCAGGCCGAGGGGGGAGTCCCCGGGGACCAGGAAGATGTGCCCCCGCGCCGGCTCCCATCGGGTCGTGGCCCAACCGGGGCCGCCCGTGCCCGGCCGGCCGCCCGTGGGGAGGTGGTGGACGGGCACGACCCAGCCCGCCGGGGAGCCCGGGGCGGCGTCGAGGCGCTCCGTGATCGCCTTGCGGGCCCGGGCGTCGCCGGGCAGGTCGGGCGGGAGGGAGGCCTCGGTCCACAGTTCGTGGGCGGGGTCCTCGTAGGCCGGGACGCAGTAGTCGGCGGGGATGCCGAGGCGGGCGGCGATGGCGACGGCGAGGTCCCGGGCGGCGTGGTCCGGCGCCCCGCGGGCCTCGTCCCTCGCCGGTTGCCGGGGGCGCCGGGGCGACGGCGCGGCCGCCTTCTCGTCCCCGTCCGCCTCGTCTTCGTCGTTCTCGTCGTCGATCACGGCCGGCGGCGCCGGTTCGGCCAGCAGCGCCGGGTCCGTCCACAACGGCTCTCCGTCGACCCGCCAGTAGACGGCGATGTTCCAGCGGGGGAGCGGCTCCCCGGGGTACCACTTGCCCTGCCCGTAGTGGACGAGGGCCCCGGCGAGACCGGGCGTGGTGAGCGCGAACCGGTCGATCAGGCGCTCGGTGAGGTCGAGGGCCAGGCCGTATTTGGTCGGCCCATTGGCGGCGGTGTTCCATTCGTCGGCGGCCATGTCGTCGACCGAGACGAAGGTCGGCTCGCCGCCCAGCGTGAGGCGGACGTCGCCGGCGAGGAGATCGGCGTCGACGGCCCGGCCGAGGGCGTCGATGGCCTCCCACTGCGTCTCGGTGTAGGGCAGGGTCACCCGGGGGTCCTCGAACACCCGGCGGACGGCGTTGGAGTAGGAGAAGGCGACGTCGGCCCGCTCCGTGGCCCCCTCGATCGGGGCCGCGCTCGTCGGCTCGGGAGTGCAGGCCAGCGGCAGGTGCCCTTCGCCGGCCAGGAGGCCCGAGGTCGGGTCGAGCCCGATCCAGCCCGCGCCGGGCACGTAGACCTCGGCCCAGGCGTGCAGGTCGGTGAAGTCGTGGGCCGGGCCGGCCGGGCCGTCGAGCGGCGCCGTGTCGGCGGTCAGCTGCACCAGGTAGCCGGAGACGAACCGGGCGGCCAGCCCCACCCGGCGGAGGAGCTCGACGAGGAGCCAGGCGCTGTCCCGGCAGGAGCCGATGCGCTTGGCGAGCGTCTGCTCCGGTGTCTGCACCCCGGGCTCGAGGCGGATGGCGTAGCCGACCTCGCGCTGCACCGACCGGTTCAGCTCGACCAGGAAGTCGATGACGGCCATCCCGTCCCGGGGCGGGATCGCCCGGGCCGCCGCCACCCGATCGTCGAGGATCGGGCCGGATCCGCTGGTCTGGAGGTAGGGCGCCAGGTCCCGGGCCAGGGTGGGGTCGTAGCCGAACGGGAACCGCTCGGCGCTCTCCTCGAGGAAGAAGTCGAACGGGTTGATGACCGTCATGTCGGCCACCAGGTCGACGGTGATCTCGAGCCGGTCGACCGGCTCGGGGAACACGAGTCGGGCCAGGTGGTTCCCGAACGGATCCTGCTGCCAGTTGATGAAGTGGGGTGGTGGCCGCCCCGCCGAGCCGCCCCCCAGATCGACGCTGAGCGAGTAGGCGAGAACGGGTGTGCGGCAGTGGGGCGCCGGCCGGAGCCGCACGACGTGGGGGAGCAGCCGGACCGGCCGGTCGAACCCGTAGGTGCTGCGATGCTCGAGGGCGACCTGGATCATCGGACGGCAAGCGCGGCGGAACAGCGGGGATCCCGTGACATGGCAGGAAGGATCCTACGGGTCGGGTATCGGCGGTGTTTCTTCAGCGTGAAGACGTGTCGCAGAGGAGGCCGGCGCCGCCGACGTCCCCCGCCGCCTGCCCGGGGGGATGGGGGGTGTCCCCCCGACCGGGCGGCGTGAGCCGCCAAAGACGGGACGGGGCGGGGAACGTCGGGCGCCGGGAGCTCGTCCGGATCAGGACCGCCCGGATCAGGACCGCGAGGCCGCGGCCCGGGTGCGGTTCGTCTCGTCCTCGACCGTCTGGCCCAGCTGGACGGTCCCTTCCTTGATCTGGTCGGCCATGACGTCGACGGCCTGCTTGATGCGCTCGGTGCCCTCCTCGGCCGTGCCCTGCATCGTCTCGGCGAAACGGCTGACGGCCTGGGCACCTCCGTCGACGAGGCGCTGCCAGCCCCGGTAGGCCGGGCTGCCCTCGGCCCACGGCACCAGACCGGCCTGGAGGGCGTCGAGGGTGGAACCCTGCATCTCGGCCATCATCTGCAACATCTGCTTGGC
>JAUZEX010000350.1 GCA_030838815.1 Actinomycetota bacterium | reverse complement strand
CCGTTCGTGTCGTGGGCCAAGGCGCCGTCCACCGCCGTCAACTCCGGCCGGTACGACTCGATGATCAGGCAGCGGGCCGCCGACGTGAAAGCGGCCGGCTACCCCATCCTCCTCGAATGGTTCTGGGAGATGGACGGCGCCCGGAACAAGCACGTCGCCGGCTCCCCCACCGCCTTCATCGCCGCCTGGAAGCGGATCCACGACATCTTCGCCCGGGCCGGCGTCACCAACGTCTCGTGGGTGTGGTGCCCCAACGCCTGGGGCTTCAACAACGGTGAAGCGCCCAAGTTCTATCCCGGCGACGCCTACGTCGACTGGATCTGCGCCGACGGCTACAACTGGGCGCCGGGCCGGCGTGGCGACGAGTGGCAATCCCTCGAGTGGACGTTCCAGTCCTTCTACGACTGGGCCGCAGGGCGGGGCAAGCCCCTCATGATCGGCGAATTCGGGGCCCAGGAACGCAAGCCAGGCGAGAAGGCCCAGTGGCTGAAGGACGCCGGCACCACTTTGAAGACGAAGTTCACCGCCATCAAGGCCGTCGTCTACTTCGACGTGAAGAAGCGGTACAACTGGCGGATCAACACCTCGCCGTCGTCGGCCGCGGCCTTCCGGTCAATGGCGAAGACGCTCCGCGGCGGCGGCTAGCGGGCTACCCGAGGTGGAGCATCGGGACGGCCGCCTCCGGGGTCAGCACCCGGAACCCGATGCTCTCCTCCAGGAAGAGCTCGACCGTGTCGGGGCCGTGGGAGACGTAGCCCAGCGCCATGTCCTGGCCGCAGGTGAGCTCGAAGTCGTCGCCCCGCGTGGACAGGACGATGGCGCCGTCGACGGCCGGCGCCCAGATCACCGGGCCGCCGAGGATGAGACGGAGGTGCTCCAGGACGGGGTAGCCGCCGTGCTCGGTGGTCTCGATGACGCCCGTCCAGCAGCGGGGCCCGAGCGCCGCGGCGTAGGGGCCGTCGACACCGGCCTCCCGCAGGGTGGCGACTGCCCGGGCGACCAGCCGGGGGTAAGCGGCGTAGTCGTCGCCAATGTCGACGCCGGGGTACGGCGACGCCTCGGCCATGCCGGTGATGTGGGCTTCCTTGAAGCCGTGGAACACGATGCGGTCCTCGGCCAGCGCCGCCCGCTTGGCGGCGTTGATGACGGCGTCCAGGTCGGGATCGGGGCGGCCCCGGTCGATGTCGTCGATGTCGGCCCGCGACATCGAGAAGCGGTGGCGGAGCTCGACGAGGGGCTGCACGACCCGGACGCCGGCCTCGACGCCGTCGACAGGGCCCGGCACCCGTTCCAGCCGGCCCAGGCTCTCGGCCGAGTGGTCCCAGCCGTGGGGGCCGGAGAAGTCGACCACCTGCCGGGCGGCGAGGAACGTCCGCAGGGTGCGGGTCGCCTCCTTCTCGATCTCGCCCCAGGCCGTTTCGGAGATGGGAGCGAGCTCCCGGTGCAGATGGCTCATCGATTGCTCCTCGTCCGCAGGCTGCCGATACCGAGGCTTGCGCCGTTACCGGCGCCGTTGCCGCCTTCGTCGCCGCCGGCCTCGGCGGCCGTCTCGATCGCCGTGATCGAGCCCTCCGTGAAGAGGTACTGGCGCAGGAAGCGATCGAGCTCCGGGTCGCGACGGCGCAGCCACTCCAGCGCCATGGCGGCGTGCTCCTTCTCCTCGTCGCGGTTGTGGGTCAGGATCGCCCGGAGCTCAGGATCGTCGCTGGCGTCGACGCGCTGGTTGTACCAGTCGACCGCCTCGAGCTCCTCCATGAGCGAGACGATGGCCCGGTGATACTCCATCGTCTGCGGCCGGAGCCGCTCCTCCGATTCGTGGAACTCCGCGCTGCTGCCGGCCATGCGCCGCCACTCCCTTCCCGCCAGGTCTCGCGTCCTGCTACCCGGACCCTAGGGCGGTGAACCGTTGCCTGTCAGGTTCTGTCAGCTGGCGCAGGTGGTGCCCGACGCCGGGGTCTTCCCGTTGACCAGGTAGGCGTCGACGATGCCCCGGACGCAGGCGGAGTAGTAGTAGGCGACGTGCTCGGCGCCCTGGCGGAGCACGAGGACGCCGTGCTCCAGTTGGCCGGCAAGGGCCCGGGCCCAGCCCTGCGGGGTGGCGGGGTCGCCGGTGGTGCCGACGACCAGGATCGGGGGGGCGCCGGCGGCCCGGGCCGGTCCGGGTGTGAGCGTCGAGGGCACCGACCACATCCCGCACGACAGGGCGGCCCAGGTGAACACCGGGCCGAAGACCGGGGCCTGGGCCTTCGACGCCTCGGCCAGGCCCGGGTAGGCGCCGGGGTCGCGGGGCGCCGGGTGGTCGAGGCAGAGGATCGACTGGCGGGCGTCGGCGGCGTTGCTGGCCCCGGCGTTCTGGTAGTTGCTGGCCAGGGTGGCCAGCGGCGAGCCGTCGCTCCGCTCGGCGGCGGCCAGGGCGTCGCCCAGCGACGGCCAGCGGGACCGGGCGGTGAGGCGGCTCATGGTGCCGCTCACGAACGTGTCGACACCGACGATCCGGTTGCCCGACGCCTTCAGTGGCTGCTGGCGGATGCGGTCCATGAGGGCCACGAAGGCCGCCGTCCGGTCGGCGTCGGCCGGGCGCCAGTGGCAGGCGGTGCTGGTGTCGCACCAGGCGAAGAAGGACCGCAGGGCGCCCTCGAAGCCGACGGCCTGGGCCAGGGTCATCTGGTCCAGGGTGAGGCTCGGGTCGATGGGCCCGTCGAGGACGAAGGCCCGCACGCGCTGTGGGTAGCGGTCGGCGTAGACGGCGCCGAGGAGCGTGCCGGCGGAGTGGCCGACGAAGGTCAGCTTGTCCTCCCCGAGGGCGATGCGGATCCGCTCGAGGTCCTCGGCGGTGGCGTCGGTGCCGACATGGCGGAGAAGGTCGCCGCTGTAGCGGAGGCAGGCCTCGCCGCCGGCCCGGTAGGCGTCGGCCAGGGCCTTCTGGTCGGCCTCCCTGGTGGGGGCGGGATCGAGGGTCGAGCCGCCGCCGCCGCCGGAACTCGCCTTCGGATCGGAGCAGTGGACGGGGGCGCTGCGTTCGACCCCCCGGGGATCCCAGGAGACGATGTCGAAGCGGTTCTGGAGGGTGGCGGTGAGGGAGCGGAGCTCGCCGGGAAGGTCGTCGACACCGGAGTCGCCGGGGCCGCCGGGGTTCATGAGCAACGAGCCGATGCGGGCCGCCGGCGTCCGGGCCGGCTTGCGGGCCAGGGCCAGGGTCAGCGCCGGGCCGGCCGGATCGGTGTAGTCCCGGGGCACGCTCAGGCTGGCGCACTGGAGAGCACCGCAGGCCCGCCAGGCGAGCCCGCCGGGCGAGGTGACCGGCGGCGCAGCGGCCGGTTTCGCCGTCGGCGGCGGCGCGACAGTCGTGGTCGTGGCGGGCGCGGCCGTGGTCGTCGGCGCCGCAGTCGTCGTCTCCGGTGCGGCGGTGCTCGTCGTGGCGGCGGCGCCGTGCTCGGACGCCTTTGGCGCGCCGGAAGAGCAGGCCGAGCCCGCCACGAGGGCGGCGACGACCACGAACCGGGTCACACGATGCACGCCATCCACGGTACCGGCGGCCCGACCGAACCGGAGTGCCTGACTGCTCAACGAGCCGCGATCGGTTGCAACACTTGCCCGGGAACGCGACCGTACCCGGTACCCGGCGATGCTCGTCAGACGGTCCAGGGGCCGACGCCGGCGACGCGTCCCGGGGTGATGTGGACGACGACGCCGGGCGGCGGATCGTCCCAGTTGGGGAACTTCACATCGGGGCCGAGGTAGACATGGGCCAGCCGCTGGAGCAGCTCCGGCCCGTCCCCCTCGACGACCCGGGCCTGGCCGTGGACGATCAGGTAGTGGTCGAGCCCGGCGTCGTTGCGGCCGCCGGTCGCCATCGACAGGGAGACCCGGGGGTCGCGGCGCAGGTTCTTGATCTTCTGGCCCTCGCCGAGGTGGGCGAAGACGATGTCGTCGCCGTCCATACCGACCCATACGACGCTGAGCTGCGGACTCCCGTCAGGGTTGAGCGTGACGAGGTGGGCCAGATGGCCCTCGGTCAGCGCGGCGCGGGCGGCGTCGTTGAGGACGGTCATGGTGCGGGCTCCTTTCGGGCCAGGGTCAGGGACCACCACACGAGTGGCACCTGGAGGGGCAGCCGGGCCCAGGCCAGCGCCGGGCTCCCCAGGATCCCGGAGGCGTCGGGGTATCCGCCGTCGAGGGCCATCTGGAGGTTGGCCGGGAAGACGGCCACAAAGAGCACCGCCGCCGCCAGCGCCGCAGGCCGGCGCAGCGCCGGGACAAGGAGGGCGGCGGCCACCCCGAGCTCGGCCAGGCCCGACCCGTACGTCCAGACCCGGGCCGCACCCGGCAGGGCCCGCGGCACGATCGGGTCGTAGAACTCCGGCCGGACCATGTGCGTGTCCCCGGCCGCGAACAACACCCCGGCCAGCCCGTGATGGGAGCGCACCCCGTCCTCCTCGACAGCGAGACCGCGTGCCTACCACAGCCCGGACCATGGGGCGGCCCGGCCCGAGGGGGCAGGAGCAGCGCCGGTACGCTGAGGGCGTGCCCGAATTCG
>JAUZEX010000312.1 GCA_030838815.1 Actinomycetota bacterium | reverse complement strand
CTCCGCTGGCGGCCAGGCGGGCCGGGTCGAGCGTCATCTCGAGGTCGGCGCCGGCCGCCAACCGGGCCAGGGCCGCCGCGCCGCGCACGGTGGCCAGATCGGCATGGTGGTGAGCCGCGGACGGGCGGGGCGACACCACCTCGACCTCGACTCCCGCGGCCAGGCGGGTTCGCACTGCTTCGAGTGTCGCTTCCGCCGCCGGCCCGGGGGTCGGCGGGTACTCGCCGTAGATCACGACCTTCACGGCAGTGCCTCCAGCGCCGCCTCCATGCGGTCGAGGGCGGCGTCCCACGTGTAGTTGGCCAGGACGTACTCCCGGCCGAGGCGGCCGAGCCCGGTGAGGCGCTCCGGATGGTCGGCCACCAGCGCCAGATAGTGGGCCAGCTCGTACTCGTCGGCGTACAGCAGCCCGGCCCCGGACCGCTCGCAGTGCCACCGCACGACCTCGCTGGCGCCGTTGGCGATCACCGGCGTGCCGGCCAGCCACGACTCCATGATCGTGCGGGAGAAGCTCTCGAACAGGCTGGGCTGGATGTAGGCCGCGGCGGCGGCATAGGCGTCGCCCACCTCCTCGTCGGGCAGCCAGCCGAGGTTGCGGACCCGGTCGGCGATCTCCGACGGCGGATCGACCCACCCGACCCCGAAGGTCACGAGGTCGAGGTCGACGCCGAGCCGGGTCACGGCCCGGGAGAGCGCCCGCAGGAGCTCCTGCCAGCCCTTCCCCGACTCCCGCCGGCCGGCGAACAGGACGTAGGGCCGGTGGAGACCGTGCCGGGCCCGGAACCCGTCGGGGTCGTAGGCCTCGGGGATGAGGACACCCTCGCCGGTGACGGGATGCTCCGCCGCCACCGGCCCGATCCGGTGGGCCAGCTGGTGCTCGGGCTCCGACATGAACCACACCTGGGCCGAGCCCGACAGCAGCGGGCGGAACACCGGGAGGTAGGCGTAGTTCTCGTCGTGGAGGCAGGGGATGACGACCGTCCGCTCCGGGGCCACCGTGGCGCCGATCACCGTCGTCCAGAACAGGTAGGGCGAGAAGACGATCGCCCGGTAGGTGTGGGCGTTGGCCACCAGGTGGTGGAAGAGGCCGGGCACCCGGAACCGCCCGTTGACCCAGGCGTGCTGCTCGGCCGTCGACAGCGACGACCCGAGCCGGATGCGGCGGTCGAGGCCCTGCCACTGGCTGGAGTCGCGGGGGTGGACGACCGGGAACCGGTGGACCATCAGGTCGCCGTCGCGCTCCGCACCGGGCGGGTAGGCGTTGGCCCAGGTGTAGTGGTCCCGGGCGCAGGTGGTCAGGATGTCGACCTCCCAGCCCCGCCCCGCCAGGCGCTCGGCAGCCTGGCGGAGGACGGTCTCGGCGCCGCCGACCACGTCGTCGCCGTAACGGGGCGGAACGAAGGCGACCCTGCCTTTACCCATGCCTGGCCTCACCCATGAGCGGCGATCCTCGGTTCGAGTGCATCCAGCAGCCGGCGGCCGTTGTTGGCCAGCGAGAAGTGTTCCACCCGGCGGTGGCCGGCCTCGATCAAGGCCTTGCGCAGCGCGTCGTCGGACAGCACCCGGTGCACGGCCACTGCCACCTCCAACGGATCCTTGTCCGGCAACAAGAGTGTGGCGTCACCCACCGTCTCGGGCACGGCCGTCGAGGCGTAGGCCACGGTCGGCACACCGAAGTGCATCGCTTCGACCAGCGGCACGCAGAACCCCTCGTGCTCCGACAGGGAGACGAACACGTCGGCCGCCCGGTAGTAGGCCAGCAGTTGGTTGAACTTGACGTCGTTGGTGAAGTCGACGGCGTCGGCCACGCCGAGTTCCTCGGCCAGACGCTCCAGCGCCCGCGAGTAGAGCAGCAGCGTCCGCCCGCCGACGATCGACAGGCGTGCCTTCGGGTCGAAGAGCTCTCGATAGGCCGCGAAGGCGGCCACGACGTCGTGCTGGCATTTGTGGGCCGCCACCCGGCCGACGAAGACCCAGTGGGCGCCGCCGCCTTCGGCCCGGCGCCGCAGGCGGGTGAGGGTGGCGGTGTCGGGAGCGGCGTCGAAGTCGGCGAAGTCGATCAGGATCGGCACCACGGCGGTGTCGGGATAGCCCTCGTCGGTCAGCTCGAGGGCGTTGTAGGTGGAGTCGGCCAGGCCGTAGACGGTCGACGAGGCCAGCCGCCGCATCTCGGCCCGGGCCGCCCGGGCGACTTCGGCCGCGGCCGGCTGCCAGCGGTCGAAGTACTCCGCCGGCGTGATGTTGTGGTAATCGACGGCCAGGGGGACGGGCTGTTCCGCCAGCCATGCCGCCATCCGGCTCCCGGTCGACAGGTGGTACAGCAGGTGCACGCCCCGCCCGTCCGCCGGCGCCTTGAAATCGAGGAAGTGGCGGGCGTGTCGGCGGACGGGCGGGTGGACGTCGTCGGCGAAGATCTCGCTCTCGTAGCCCGCCGCCCGCAGGGCGTCGCGGATGCGCAACACGTGGTTGCCGATGGCGTCGCCGGCGGCGAACACCGGGAGAAACTGATGGACAGCGGTCAAGAGCGGGCTTCGAGCTCGGCGACCCGGGCGGACAGGGCGGCGATCTCCGCCGCCATGACGGCCCGCTCAGCGCCCTGCTCGGCCTCCATACGGTCGAGGCGCTCCGCCACCACGAGCCCGAGCCGGGCGGTGGCCTGGCCCAGGATCCCCACCTGGTGCCCCAGGAAGCGCACGTACCACCCGACAAACTTTCGCACCAACTGCTTCACCAGCCGCTGGGGCAACGTCCGGGAGGCGACCGGCGCCTCGACGTCGATGACGGCCTGCTGCTCGAGGAGAAGAGCGGCGCTGCGTACGTCGTCCCGGACGCCCTCCGTGACCGCCAGGCGGGCGGCGGCGGTGCGCACGCGGGCCAGGTAAGCGGCCGGGAAGCCGGGCTCGGCGCCCAACCGCTCGGCCTCCGCCCGCACCTCGTCGGCCAGCGTGGCGGTGGTGCCGGAGAGGGGTTCCACGACGCCAAAACCTAGCGCAGCACGGCTCAAAGTCAGGTTTTTCCAGAACCCTTTGGTGTCCGGATGCCTTTAGATTCCGGCGGGGACTTCCGATCACTCTGCGTAGCCGATACCCTTTCCAGGAGCACTCCGTGATGCCCTCCCGCCGAACCCTCGTGTCTGCGCTGTCGATGCTGCTGGTTGCGGCGGGCGTCGCGACGCCCGGTGTCGCCGCCGACGCCGCCACGCCCACCACTCCGCGCTGGCAGGCCAGCGAGGCGGGGGGCTGGTACGCCTGGGGTTCGCCGGTCGTCGGCGACGTCAACA
Organism: Actinomycetota bacterium; assembly: GCA_030838815.1. GTDB lineage: Bacteria > Actinomycetota > Acidimicrobiia > IMCC26256 > BP-133 > BP-133. The sequence goes on along the minus strand of JAUZEX010000312.1, from coordinate 1,450 downwards.
ACGACGGCAGCAACGACGTGGTGATCGGCGGCCAGGACGGCGGGCTCTACGCCTACGACGCCGACGGCCGGCGCCTGTGGCGGGCCCAGGCCACGGCGGCCGTGGCCTCGACCCCGGCCATCGGCGACGTCGACGGCGACGGGCGGAACGAAGTCGTCGTCGGGACCGGTTCCCTCGACAGCGGCGCCTACAACGGCAGCAAGGGGGCCATCGACATCTTCAACAGCGACGGATCGCGTCGCTGCGAGTTGCTGACGAGCCCGGCCAAGGGCCCGAGCCTGGTCTCGGGGGCCCCGGCCATCGGCGACGTGACCGGTGACGGGGTACCCGACATCGTCTTCGGCTCCCACGACACGACGATCTATGTCGCCGACGCCCACTGCAACGTCCTCGCCACCTTCGACAACCGGGACTCGGTGTTCTCCACCCCGGCCCTCTACGACGTCGACGGCAGCGGCCAGATGGACATCTTCATCGGCGGCGACGCCACCGCCAACTCCGCCGTCCCCGGCGACTCCTTCAACGGCGGGATCTTCCGCCGCCTCCACTACACCGGCCCGGGCAAGCTGACCCAGGTCTGGCAGCACACCAGCCTGGAGACGTTTCAGAGCGGGGCCGCCATCGGCGACATCACCGGCGACGGGGTGCCCGAGGTCGTGACCGGCGCCGGCGCCTTCTACTGCCGTTTCCGCCAGATCTGCACCGACTCCAGAAACGTGTGGGCCTTCAACCTCACCACCGGCGCCAACGTCCCGGGCTGGCCGAAGCCGGCCACGATGAACACGACCTTCAGCTCCGCCCCGGCGCTGGGCGACCTCGACGGGGACGGCATCGTCGACGTGGTCGTCGGCTCCAACGGCTACAACGCCTCGGGGGGGCTGAACGGCGGCGCGGTGGACGCCTTCTACAGCAAGGGCGGTCACAAGGCCTTCGTCGTCGACCCCCAGGGCCAGCAGCCCGGCTCGCCGATCATCGCCGACGTCGACGGCCGCCCGGGCAACGAGGTGCTCATCGCCAACGTCGGACGGGTCTTCGTCCTCAACGGCGCAACGATGGCCGACAGCGGTCTCGACCTCTCCGGGCCCGTCCTGCTGAGCCACGTCAACGCCCTCGCCGTGGGCCAGCTCGGAACGGGCAAGTGGGCCGTGGTGAGCACCGGGTTCGACAACCACCAGAACGGCTGGACCGAGGCCTTCACGATCCCGACCCCGACGTCCGCGCCGTGGCCGATGCTGGGCAAAAACCCGCTCCACCTCGGCGCCGACGCGGTGGCCATCGTGCCGATCAGCTGCAACAGCGGCTACCGGCTGGTGGCGTCCGACGGGGGCGTGTTCGCCTTCGGGAACTCCGGCTTCTTCGGTTCCACCGGCAACCTCCACCTCAACCAGCCCATCGTCGGAGGCGTCCCGACCGGCTCCAACAACGGGTACTGGTTCGTGGCCCGGGACGG
>JAUZEX010000271.1 GCA_030838815.1 Actinomycetota bacterium | reverse complement strand
CGAGAGGGTCGACCACCGCTGGACCCAGGCCGTCGCGCCCCGCTACCGGGCCCCGCTCCTCACGTTGACCGCCGGACTGGCGCTGTGGGAGGGCCGCCTCGACGACGCCCGGGATGCCGTCGCCCGGGCTCTGACGCTGGTGGCCGGCAGCGACGACGTGTGGCTGGTGGCCCCGGTGCTGTGGCACGGCCTGCGCTCCGAGGGCGACCGGGCCGACCGGGCCCGAGCGCTCGGCGACCGCGGCGAGGCCGAGGCGGCCGCCGGGGCCGCCGCACGCCTGGTCGGGCGGGCCGAGGCGCTCCAGCGGGGAGCGGCGCCGGCCGTGCGCCCGGTGGTGGCCGCCTACGAGGCACTCTGCCGGGCCGAGGCCATCCGCGCCGCCGGCACCGGAGTCGGCCGATCGGCGGCGGCCGGAAGCGGGGAAGCCGGACGCGGGGAAGCCGGGAGCGGGGCGGCGGAGTGGGCGGCGGCGGCCGAGCAGTGGGCCGCGCTGGGCCAGCCCTACCCATCGGCCTACGCCCGGTTCCGGGAGGCGGAGGCGGTGCTGGCCGGCCACGCCCGGTCGGCCCGGGCGGCCACGGCGCTGCGGGCCGCCCACGAGGTCGCCGTCCGGATCGGCGCCGAGCCGTTCCGGCGGGAAATCGAAGCCCTCGGCCGCCGGGCCCGGCTGGCCCTTCCCCAGCCCGACGAGGAGCGCTCAGCCGACGCCGCGCCAGACCCGTCCGACCGGGCGGTGTTCCGGTCCCCCGCCGGTGCCGGGCCGCTCGACGGGCTGACACCCCGCGAGCTCGACGTCCTTCTCCTGCTGGCCGACGGCCGGTCCAACAAGGAGGTGGCGGCGGCGCTGTTCATCAGTCCGAAGACCGCGTCGGTTCACGTCTCGCACATCCTGGCCAAGCTCGGGGTCCGCAGCCGGGTTCAGGCGGTGGCCGTCGCCCACCGGGTCGGCGTCGTCGGACGCTGAGCTGGAGCTATCCCGTCGTCCGGGGCCAGGCGTCCTCGAACTGCTCGACTTCGAGACCGGGCTGCATCTGCCGGCGGCGGATGGCCCGCACGCAGGCGTTCCAGCGGATGACGGCCGAGTCGTCGCCGGCGGGCCGGATGGTGGCCGCGGCGGCGAATTTGTCCATCGCCTCGCAGTAGCGGAGGAAGACGAGGACGGGCGGCGTGTCCAGGTCGATGTGGGCCCGGGCCTCCCGCTCCAGCACGACGGCCTCGTAGTACTGGCGCTGGTAGTCGTCGGTCAGCTCCCCGACGACCTTCATGGCCAGGTCGACCCGCGGCCGCCGCTCGCGGCCGAACTGGTCGGAGATGGCCAGGATCAGGTCGACCCGGGCGTCCTGGTTGTCAGGGTCGACCTGAAGGATGTCGAGGCACACGCTCTCGGCCTCGTCGGGTTCTCCGAGCAGCCGGTAGCGCTCGGCCTTCTTCAGCGCGTCGGTGATCGAGTCCTTGGACAGGAGCCGGAAAGCAAAGGACGAAGGCATGCACCACCTGCCGGTCGAGGTCGATGCGGTCGAGCCGCCAGCGTAGGACGGGCGGTCCCGTCCCGCAGAACGGGAGTCGATCCCTTCAAGGGGCGCAGCCGGCCTCCGGCGGGACACAATGGTTGGAAACCCTGCGACTCCAGGAGGCCCGGTGGCTCTCTCCGTCGGCGACACCATTCCCAACGTCAAGCTCACGACGATGACCGTCGACGGACTCAAGCCGGTCGACAGCGGCGACGTGCTCGGCACGGGCAAGGTCGTCCTCTTCGCCGTGCCCGGTGCCTTCACACCGACCTGCAACGACCACCACCTGCCCGGCTTCGTCATGCAGGCCGACGAGATCCTGGCCAAGGGCGTCGACCGGATCGCCTGCATCGCCGTGAACGACGCCTTCGTCATGGGAGCCTGGGGCAATGCCCAGGGGACGGGCGACAAGATCCTGATGCTGGCCGACGGCAACGGGGATTTCACCGCCGCGGTCGGCCTCGAGCTCGACCTGGCCGGCCTCGGTCTCGGGAACCGCTCGCAACGCTACGCCGCCATCCTCCAGGACGGCGTCGTGCAGGAGCTCTTCATCGAGGAGGGCCGGGGCGTGGAAGCGAGTTCCTCCGAATCGATCCTCAAGGCCTTGTAGGAACTCGATCGCCGAGGCAGGAGCCCGGCCCATTTCCGGCGAAATCCAGGGACGCAACTGTCCGGATTTACACGGTTCGCACGGAAAGGCCGACATGTCGGCGATGCAGGGGAATGAACAGCTTTGGGAGCGGGGCGCCGGCCCGGAGGCCAATGGCGTACCTCTGGCCGATTGGTGGCGCCGCGCCGCGGCGGCCGTCATCGATATGGCGGTGCTCTGGATCCCTGTGGTGTTCGCCACCCACTCCATGGGGCGCCTCGGGCGCACCGTGATCGCGCTGGCCGTCGGCATCGTCTACTTCAGCCTCCTCAACGGCGGTGCCCGGGGCCAGACCCTGGGCAAGATGGTCTGGAGCATCAGGGTCCGCGCCGCCGACACCGGCGGCCCGCTCGGCCCGGCCAGGGCCGCCGTCCGCTACATCGTTCCGGCCACACTGGCCAGTCTCATTCCGATCCTCGGCCTCTTCGTGTGGCTCACCGACGGCCTCTGGCCGCTGTGGGACCGCCGCCGCCAGGCGCTGCACGACAAGGTCGCCGGCAGCGTGGTGGTCGCCGCCGCCTGAGGATCTGCAAGGTCCGGCTCCCCAGCCGACGCCGGTCGGCCCCTCGCGGGCCGGCCGGCACCCATCTCACCTGCTGGTAGACGCCACCGATTCGGCCGCCCTGGGGAGGGCGGCCGAATCACGTCTGACCGATGGGTGCCCCGGGTACTTTCAGAACATGGCTGACGTGACGTTCTTCTTCGACCCCGCCTGCCCCTGGACGTGGCGGGCCTCCCGCTGGCTGACCCTGGTGGCCGAGGCCCGGGGGCTCGACATCGATTGGCGACCCATGAGCCTGCTGGTGGTCAACGGCGGCGACCTGCCGCCGCAGTACCGCGAGCCGGTGGAGACGTCGCATCACCTGCTGCGGCTCGTCGAGAAGCTCCGCCAGGACGGGCGGCAGGACGACATCACCCGCCTCTACCGGGCCATCGGTGAGCTCGTCCACGACCGCGGGACGCCGTTGGACGACAACGTCGTCGTCAAGGTGCTGGGGGAGACCGGCCTGGCCGACTTCCGCGACACCCTCGACGACGCCTCCCTCGACGCCGCCATCGAAGCCTCGACGGGCGCCGCGGTGGCCGCCGCCGGCCCCGGCGTCGGCTCCCCCGTCCTGGTGCCCGCCGGGGCGGAGCGCGGCTTCCACGGCCCCGTCCTCGGCGCCGTGCCCGAAAAGGCGGAGAGCCTGACCCTCTGGGACGCCGTCGAAGCCCTCGTCCCGATCACGGACTTCTTCGAGCTCAAGCGTGGCCGTCCCTAAGGAAATGTCAGGCCTGACGAAACGTCAGCACTGACGAACCTTTGGAACCAAAGGCCCCTTTGGTCACACTACCTACGCCGTAACGCTCGCCGAGCGTCCGGACCGAAGGGGCCTTCCAATGCGTGCTCGTCTCGCCGCCGCCCTCACCGCGGCCTTCATCGCCATTCCTGTGATCGCCGTCCCGGCCGGCGCCAGCCCATCGTCGTCGCCCCGGCCCGACCACACCTGTGCGGCCTCGACCACGCCGATCGAGCACAAGTGCGGCCCGAAGAAGTAGGCCGGAGGACGATCATCTGCGGGCCGGGAGCCTGCGTCTGACGCGTCGGAGCCCGCCCCGAGGCTGGGGCGGGCTCCGACGAACAGGGGTGATGCAGGTCAGGCGGCCAGGATGATGTCGCCTTCCAGCACCGCCGCCACCGGAACCGGCTCGTCGGCGGGGAGGCCGACGAAGGCCAGGACGGCGGCCACCAGGATGATCCCGGCCCCGACCACCATGGCCAGGGTCATGCCCGACATGTAGGCCGACTTGGCCGTCTGGGCGAGGGCGCCGTTACCGGTCTGGCCGGCCACCGTCAGCGCCCCGGCCAGCGAGCTCTTCACGGTGGCGGCCGCCGAGGCGGGCAGGCCGGCCACCGCCCCGCTGACGTGGCTGGCGTAGCTGGAGGCCATCACGCTGCCGAGGACGGCGATGCCCAGCGCGCCGCCGAGCTCCCGGGTGGTGTCGTTCATCGCCGAGCCCATGCCGGCCCGGTTGCGGGGCACGGCCGACATGAGGAGCCCGGTGGTGGGCGCCATGGCCAGCGCCATCCCGACCGCCATGACCACCATGCCGAGGGCCACGTGGGCGTAGCCCGGCGTGTCGGGCAGCTGGGACAGGATCCCGATGCCGGTGGCGACGAGGACGAGGCCGCCGGCCACGGTGCGGCGGGTGCCGATGCGGCGGGCGAGGTTGGGCGCCTGGGGGGCGACGACGATCATGGCCAGGAAGATCGGCGACGACCGCAGGGCCGACT
>JAUZEX010000254.1 GCA_030838815.1 Actinomycetota bacterium | reverse complement strand
TCGTCCGATTGAGCGTACCGAGCCCTTCGGCGGCGCTCACCACCAGTTCGACGTTCCCCGACGCCGGGGTTCGGCTGCCGAACGCCGGCGTATAGAGGACGAGACCGTTCGCCACCCTCGAGACGTTGAGGCCGGAGAGCGGCATCCGGGTCCCGTCGCCGAGCGTGAGCGAGCCGGTCCACTCCAGCAGGCCGCCGACAAGGTGGCCGTCCCGAGTGATTGTGACCTGAGGGCGGGCCGGGTTCGGTGACCGCATCATACGGCCGGCGGAGATCACACCGCCGGCCGGCGTTCCCTGGTAATGGAAGTCCCCGTCCACTCCGACGACGCACCGCACGCGGCGGCACATCGAGCTGGCCGTCTCAAGCTCCCTGGAGGCGGTTGGAACCTTGTCGAAAGCGTTCACCACCCGGAGGTCTACGGGAGCACCGGGAAGGACGTGCGCAACGTGCGCCACGACGGGGACGGTCGGCTTGCCGAGCTTGAGGTATTCGACGCCCTCATACAGATCGGCGCGGCCGGTGACGTCGAAGGCGCCGGGTACGGCCGTGTATGCCATCGCCGCCGGGGAAGCGGCGACGACCAGGAGCAGAGCGAACACGAATGCGGCGACCCGGGGCATCCGACCTCCATCGTCCGCCCGAAGCGCCAGCGCACAGATCGGGAGCGGGAAGTTAATTCTCCGTCAAGACCCGCAACACCTTTTACCAATTAGACGCACGTTCACGGCGATTTCTTTTTGTACTATGTCCGCATCGCGATCTTTCTTGAACGTTCGTCCTGTTCCGACTGCTTGTGAACCCGATGTGGCGTGGGACCGGGCAAGTTAGCCCACTCCCGCGCCGGCATCACCCCGGTACAGGCCGCGCTCGGCGATGATCCGCACCGCCCCCGGCGGCACCAACCCATGGAGCGGCCAGCCCCGGGCCGCCCGGGCCCGCAGCTCGGTCGACGACACGTCGAGGCGGGGGATCGACACGCGCTCGCCGGGCCACCCCGGGGGCAGCTCGCCGTCCGCCGGCTGGTCCCCCGCCCGGTCCACCACCACCAGCGTGGCCAGCCCCGGGAGGCGCTCGATCCCCACCCAGGAGTGCATCGTGGCCGCCACGTCGGCCCCCACGATCAGGAACAGGCGCCGGTCCGGAGCCGACAGGGCCTCCAACGTCTGGTACGTGTAGCTCGGCCCGTCCCGCTCCACCTCCAGCGGCGACACCTCGAGCCCCTCGATGCCGTCCGTCGCCGCCCGCACCATGGCCAGGCGGTCGGCCGCCGGAGCCGTCACGCTCCCCCGCTTCTGCCACGGGTCGCCGGCCGGCACCAGCACGACCCGGTCGAGGGCCAGCGCCCGACGGGCCTCGACCGCGGCCACGATGTGCGCCACGTGGACGGGGTCGAACGTCCCCCCGAAGACACCGATCCGTTCCGACCCGTCAGGAGCCCTCACAGTGCCGGGGAGCATACGGGAGCCCACTCTCAGTAAGGTGCCGAGATGGCGACCGCTCACGTGCTCGTGCGGGTGTGGCTCCCGGATCGGCCGGGCGCGCTGGGCCAGGTGGCGTCCCGGATCGGTTCCGTCCGGGGCGACATCGTCGGAGTCGACGTGCTGGAGTGCGACGGTGGCGTGGCCATCGACGAGTTCGCCGTCAACTTGGCCGACCCGGATCTCGTGCCCATGCTTGTCCGGGAGATCGAGGAGGTCGACGGTGCCTCCGTCGAGGAGGTGCGGGTGGTCAACCACTTCCCCGACCCCCGCCTCGACGCCCTCGAGTCGGCCACCCGGCTGTGCCAGGTGGGGAGCGTCAAGGAGCTCCACGAGGCGCTCGTGGAACAGGTCCGCAAGGAGTTCCTGGCCGAATGGGCCGCCCTCATCGTGGGCATCGGACCCGAGGAGGAGCACGTCGGAGGCAACGGAGCCGACAGTGGCACGGCGTCCGTGGCCGCCACGGCCGGCGAGGCGCCCGGCGCCGACCACATCGAGGCGCTGGCCCTCGGCGTGGCCGCCTCCCCCCTGGTGGCCAGCGGCGCCGCCGGCCCCGAGGACCTGGCCGCGGCGCCGCTCGTCCACCACCGGGCCGTCCTCCTGGCCAGCCGCAGCGGCTATGCCATGCGGGAACGGGAGCGCGGCCAGCTCATCGCCCTCGGCCGGATCGCCGACCGGCTCTGGACGCTCCTGTCCGGGACCTAAGGATCCACGGGTACGTAGACCTTCGCCCCGTGGTCGACGAACTCGGCCGCCTTCTCCTTCATCCCGATCTCCACCGCGGTGTCCGGGGTCATGCCGTGCTCCTCGGCGTAGGCCCGTACGTCGGCCGTGATCCGCATGGAGCAGAACTTGGGCCCGCACATGGAGCAGAAGTGGGCGGTCTTGGCTCCGTCGGCCGGCAGCGTCTCGTCGTGGTACGACCGGGCGGTCTCCGGGTCCATCGAGAGCTCGAACTGGTCGGCCCAGCGGAAGTCGAAGCGGGCCTTGGAGAGGGCGTCGTCCCAGACCTGGGCGCCGGGGTGGCCTTTGGCCAGGTCGGCGGCATGGGCGGCGATCTTGTAGGCGATGACGCCGGCCTTGACGTCGTCCCGGTTGGGGAGTCCGAGGTGCTCCTTGGGAGTGACGTAGCAGAGCATGGCCGTGCCGTGCATCCCGATGACGGCGGCGCCGATGGCCGACGTGATGTGGTCGTAGCCCGGGGCGATGTCGGTGGTGAGCGGACCCAGTGTGTAGAAGGGCGCCTCGTGGCACCACTCCATCTGAAGGTCGACGTTCTCCTTGATCTTGTGGAGCGGGACGTGACCGGGGCCCTCGATCATCACCTGCACGTCGGAGCGCCAGGCGATCTCGGTCAGCTCACCGAGCGTGCGCAGCTCACCGAGCTGCGCCTCGTCGTTGGCGTCGGCGATCGAACCGGGCCGCAGGCCATCGCCGAGCGAGAATGCGACGTCGTAGGCGGCGAAGATCTCGCACAGGTCCTCGAAGTGGGTGTAGAGGAAGTTCTCCTGGTGGTGGGCCAGGCACCAGGCGGCCAGGATCGAGCCGCCCCGGCTGACGATCCCCGTGACCCGGGCGGCGGTGAGCGGCACGTACCGGAGCAGCACCCCGGCATGGACGGTCATGTAGTCGACGCCCTGCTCGGCCTGCTCGATGACCGTGTCCCGGTACAGCTCCCAGGTGAGGTCGGCCGGTGAACCGTCGACCTTCTCGAGGGCCTGGTAGATGGGGACGGTCCCGATCGGGACGGGGCTGTTGCGGACGATCCATTCCCGGGTGGTGTGGATGTCGGGCCCGGTGGAGAGGTCCATGACCGTGTCGGCGCCCCACCGGGTCGACCAGGTCAGCTTGTCGACCTCCTCGGCGATCGACGACGTCACCGCCGAGTTGCCGATGTTGGCATTGACCTTCACGAGGAAGTTGCGGCCGATA
>JAUZEX010000229.1 GCA_030838815.1 Actinomycetota bacterium | reverse complement strand
CCACGACTTCGGCGTGAGCGCCAACCGGCCCGACGTCACCATTCTCTCGAGGACCCAGCGGCTCGCGCTGTACGTCGACCAGAACCGCCTCGGTGAGCTGGAAGAATGGACGCGCCAAATGGTCGAGCGAACCCAGTACCCCATGGTCAAGGCGATCTACGCCCACATCCTGATCGAAACCGATCAGATGGAAGCCGCCAGTGGCCTGTTCGACGATCTCGCCGCCACCTCGTTCGCTCACCCCATGAACACCGTCGCCTGGCTACGGTTCGCGGTCGACTGCGCCTGGCTCTGTGCTCGCCTCGGCCGGGACGATTGCGTTCCCCTGCTCCGCTCGAGGTTGGAGCCGTACGCCGACCAGCTCGTCGTGATCTCCTTTGCCGGAGGGGTCACGGGATCCGTTGCCTTCTACCTCGGGCTCCTCTCCACAACCATCGGCGACTGGGAGGAGGCCGAGGCCTACTTCGGCGCCGCCGCGGCCACGCATGAGCGCATCCGAGCGCCCACCTGGCTGGCCCGCACTCGCCTGGAGTGGGCCCGCATGCTCCTCGCCCGCGCCGCACCCAAGGACGGGGAACGGGCCCACGACCTCCTGGGCCAGGCTCTCGCCGGCGCCCGGGGCTTCGGGCTACCCACCATCGAGCGGGGAGCGGTCGAGCTGCTGACCGCGCCGTAGCGTCACAGGTCCTCGAGGATGTTCGACGGCACGACCCCCCACCGGTTGGCCAACGCCTGGGCCAGCACCGAGGAACATTCCAGCGCCGCGCCCTCGACGGCCTCCGGCCCGTAGGTGACGACCAACTCCCGGCAGGCGGCGGGCCCGGCGCCCGCCGCGCCGACCACGGCCCGGATCAGCGCCTCCCGGGCCGGGTCGGGGCCGGTGATGATGAGGTGCTGGGCCAGAGCGCCGGCCAGATCCAGCCCGCCGACGACACCACCGTCGACGATATCGCCGCTGGCGAGGCCCCTCGGGTCAGACAGCTCCACCAGCCGGGCCAGGATCCACAGCGCCCCGACGAGGACGACGTCGGGCGGGAAGGCCAGCAGTGCCTCGAGGCGGGCCTGGGCCGGGTCGTACTCGGCGAACCAGCACGCCTCGACCCACTCGCCGAAGGCGGCCACGTAGGCGTCGAGGTTCGGCAGCTCGTCGATCACCCGACCCTAGTAACTCATCGGTACCGCTCTGTCATGGGATGAATAGTGGTTGTGTCGTCATGGCGACATTCCGCCGGAAACCCTCTGCCTACAGTTCCCGGCGAGAGAGGGGAGGGGCCGTTGTCGACGATCCTGAGCAACGGCCTGGTGATCGGGGCGATCTACGGCCTCGTCGCGCTGGGCATCACGCTCGTGTACAAGAAGTCGGGCGTCCTCAACTTCGCCCACGGCGAGGTCGGGATGGTCGGGGCCTTCGTCTTCTACGTGCTCTCGGTCGAGCAGCGCCTCCCCTACCTGGTGGCGGCCGCCGCCGGTGTCGCGACCTCCGCCGCCCTGGGCTGCGCCACGTTCCTGCTCCTGGCCCGCCGGCGGGCCGACCCGCTGAACATGCTGATCGGCACCCTGGCCGTGGCCGGCGTACTCACCTTCGTGGCCAACGAGATCTGGGGGCCCGACCAGCATTACGTGCCCCCGCCGCTGGCCGGCATCCGCGTCGACATCGCCGGGCTCCACTTCACCGGACCCCGCTTGCTGGTCCTCCTCACCGGGATCGGTCTCGCTGCCGGGTTCTTCGTGCTGTTCCGCACCAGCCGGTTGGCGCTGCTCTTCCGGGCCAGCGCCAGCGACCCCTACGCCGCCGAACTGATGGGTGTCGACGTCACCCGCCTCGACGTCGTCACATGGACCGTGGCCGGCGGCCTGGCCGGCGCAGCGGCGGTGCTGGTGGCGCCGCTGGTCGGCTTCGACATCTTCTTCATGACCCTGCTGGCCATCCGGGGCTTCGCCGCCGCTCTCCTGGCCGGGCTCACCAACGTCACCGGCGCCCTCGGCGCCGGCCTGGCCCTCGGCCTGGCCGAGGCGGCCCTGACCCGCCAGACGACGCAGCCCGGCCTGCCGGAGGCGGTCCTCGTCGGGCTCATCGTGCTGTTCCTGCTCCGCCCCCAGTCCGCGGTCCGGAGAACCGCCTGATGCGTACGAAGGCCCACGTGAAGCTGGCGAGCCTGATGCGGAAGGCCTCGGTCTGTTTGATGGTCGGCCTCGCTGTCCCCTTCCTGTGCGCCTGGCGGCTGTCGGAGTTCGCCGACACCGTCGTGGTCCAGATGGCCATCGCGATGCTGGTGGCCGCCGGCCTCCACGTGCTGGTGCACTGGACGGGCCAGATCTCCCTCGCCCAGGTGGCGCTCATGGGCGTGGGCGCCTTCGTCACCGCCCGGGCCAACGCCGACTTCTCGGTCCCGCTGCCACTGGCGGTCCTGTTTGGGGTGGCCGGCGCGGTGGTCGCCGGGCTGGCCATCGGGATCCCGGCGCTGCGTATCCGGGGCCTGGCGCTGGCCATCACCACTCTCGCCTTCGCCTTTGCCGCCAGCCGCTGGCTCTTCCTGCAGCGCTGGCTCGTCCCCCAGGTTTCCGGCATCCCGCTCCACGACGACCGGCTCTTCGGGTTCGACATCACCCAGAGCCGACAACTGGTGATCCCGGTCGGGCTGGCCTCCGTGGCGGTCGTGGCCGTCACCCACCGCCTCGGGAAGAGCGCCGTGGGCCGCTCGCTGCGGATGGTGGCCCACGACGAGGAAGTGGCCGCAGCCTGCGGCATCGGCGTGCCGGCCCACAAACTGCTGGCTTTCTGCTACGCCGCTGCCTGCGCCGGCCTGGCCGGCGCCTTCACCGTCATCTCGATCGGGCGGGTGGGGCCGCAGGCGTTCCCCGTCAACCGGGGCGTGCTGTACCTGTCGGCGGTTCTCCTGGGGGGCCCCGGCCCGATCTTCCACTCGTTGCAGGCGGCGGCCGGTTTCGCCGCCTTCCCGGTCCTGTTCCGCGGGCTCGGCCGCTTCATCGACCTGGT
>JAUZEX010000227.1 GCA_030838815.1 Actinomycetota bacterium | reverse complement strand
GAACAGTGATAGGGGCATCTGGGCATCGCCAGACGTCAGAGATCCGAGCGACGAGGACCGGAATGGATGCTTCCTCGATCTGAACGACACCCTTACCGTCGCGAGACCAGACACGCCATGGTTGCTTCTCAACATGGACGTCGTAGAGGACCCCGTACCGGTTCTGAAGTTCAGTCTCGATAGCGGGCAGTTCAGCGGTAGTCGGACTGTTGAGGGCCGCGTCCTTGGGCGGCAGTGCGTCAGCGCTTGCGGTCTGCCAATCGTGTTCTGCCTGTAGGCACGGGCCCTGCCCTTCGGGCGCCGGACTCGCTCCTGCCTCCGGATTGCGACCCTTATTGGGTGAACGCACATCGGCCCAAATGGCCAGCGACACCAGTTGAACGGCGACCCAAGCGACGACAAGCACACCAACTGTCGTTGGGCGACGCTTGGGCCGAGTGGGGATGGGCCTTCGCCCGGTCTGGATCGTTTCCAAATCCTCGCCCATCGCCAACTCCGTTCGGTCGGCTACGCACGATGCCATGGTGGCGCGGTTCGACGGAGGCGTCAGTGTTTCCGCGTGCTCGCCCTATTCCTCAAACTGCGCGGAAATGCCGTCGGGGCGCGGTCCCCATGCACTCTGGATCACACCAGCCACTCCGGCGTCAGGATCGCCCGGGTTCGGCACGTCCCGCGCCACCACCCTGTCTGGCATCATGTGCTCCGCCCACCGAGCAGAGAGAGGGAGGCAGCCAAATGCTGCGTTCGCCGGAGGAGCTCGACCCCACATTCACGAAGGCCTTCAACGCCGGTGACACCGACACGATCGCCGCGCTCTATGAGCCGAGCGCGGTGTTCGTGCTCCCGGGCGGTGAAGTGATCGAAGGGCTGGAAAGCATCGGCCAGAGCATGAAGGAGTTTCTGACGCTGCAGCCCCGCATCGACTTGCAGACGCAGTCGGTCCTGCGGTCGGGCGACACGGCCCTCGTTCACTCCACCTGGACTCTGGCGGGCACCGGGCCTGATGGCCTCGCCGTCGAGATGGCCGGCAACTCAAGGGTCGTACTGCGCCAACAAGGCGACGGCTCCTGGCGCATGGTGATCGACGACCCGGGCTGGATCGCCGGCTGATCTGACCCGCTGCGGCATGACCCGTCCTCCGTTCATGCGCCCCGGCTGACACGACCGCGGAACCCGTCCCGGAGCGGCACGTTGAGGGTGCGCGCCGGGCGCGGCTGAGAGCTCCCTGGCTATGAGGGGAGAGGCGGATCGGCGCGCGGCCAGCGGCGGGTGATGACCCAGGCGGCCAACATGGCGACCCCCCACACCGCGGCGCCGAAGGCCTGTCGGGGGTAAGGCGCCATTACGAGCGAAATCGTGTCGAAGCTGGCGATGGAGACAAGGAACGATAGCGACGAGGCCACGGTGATCGGGACGCCCCGGCTGGGTGAGATGCGCTGCTCAGTGGGACCCCCAACCATCACGCCGCACATGACAGCGACGATGAAGCAGACCAGCCCGTAGCGTGGCGCACCGAGCGCCCACAGCACGGGCGCTGCGACGAGAGATCCGGTGACAATGAAGGTCAGTTGCCGACGACGTTCGATTGGCCTCAACTTCCGGGGCGGTGAGTCGCAACGGGCAGTCACTTCGCCCGCTCCGCAGGCTCTTCCTCGCCGGCCCTGGTCGATCTGCACGATCCGTCCGATAATGCCGAGAGTCCCGAGTGGCAAGGCTTGGGGTCAACCCGCTCGGGTACGGCACCTACCGCTTTTGGCGTCGGTGGCGAGTTCCCAGGGGCTCATCGGGCGAGGGCCAGCCGTCAAGAGCCATCCCGCTCACCGCGTCGTGACCGATGGTGGGGCGGGCGTCACTGCCCCGGGCGGAAGGGGGGTGCCGGCGACCGTCGTGGTCGTCGCGGCCGGGTCGTAGATGCACGGAGCGTTGGCCGCTTCAGGCCCGGCGCCCAATGGCGTCGAATGGAAACAGTGGTACAAGCAGGGCGTCGAACCCGCCGGGCCTCGGGTGCCGCACGCTCGTAGGCCCGAATGATGGTCGCGGGCGAACCAGACGCTCGTCGCCAGCAAGGCCCCACCGCTGGCGGCCACGAGTACCACCCAAATTTGGGTCTTTCGATGCTGCCTGCCCACAGAGCAACGATAAGGCCGGCGGCCGCTACTTCCAACGGGGGCTCCGAACTGCCGGGACCCGCCGGGCCGGACCGTCCGCCACCGGGACCCCGTCCGGGTACGGCACGTCGCGATCGTGGCTCTGGCCCTCGCCATAAATGGTGCGTGACGTGTCTTGCCCGTGGGCTCCTGGCCTGACCGCCAATCGGCTTCCTCGCCGTGCCGGTCCTGTGCCTCGAGCGTCCGGCCTTAGCAGGCGATCGAGCGGAGCGGTCAGCTGCCGAAGCCGCAGTCTGAGCCGTTGGGGCACATGAAGTCGGACGGCGTCGTCGCCAAGACGCAGACGGCCATGATGAACAGCAGCAACAAGACGAAGCCGACTCGGCGGAGAGTCACGCCGACATGTTCGCCGCTTTAGGGCGCCTGGCCTCGGACCTCCAGTATGATCCTCCGATCCTTGATCGCGACCCAGAGATGTACTGGTTGCCGTATGGCTGCCCGGTCGCCACAGCCTTTCCTTCCGAGGCGTAGTCGAGTGTGACGGTCGAGTCGTCGGAACGGTGGGTTCTGAGGTCGAAGCAGCGATCGCGGAAGAATGTCGCCTGGTAGCTGCGGTACATCTCGATCAGGTTGTTGCGTCCCACAACCCGCCGGGGGTAGTCGGGACGGTGATGATGAACTCGAAGACGACGTCATCGGCCAAGAGATCGAAGAAAATGGCGGCCGTCGACCAATCCCGGCCAGCCCTTCCTCGATCACTCGGAAGAACGGCTCCAGGGCCCGGAAGTCTTCTATGTTGTCCACGGTCATCGTCGGAACATCCTCCGCGTCCGAGTTCGGCGATGGGTGGGGGTCGGGGGCGCACCAAACGGTACGTCCGCGAGCC
>JAUZEX010000225.1 GCA_030838815.1 Actinomycetota bacterium | reverse complement strand
ATCGACGCCGGTGGCGATCTCCGAGAAGAGCGAGAAATTCGTGCCGGTGCCGTCGTAGGTGGCACCGAGGGGGAAGGGTTGCCCTGGCCAGAGTCTCATCGTCCCGGCACCTTACCCGGGCGGGAGGCAGACGAAATCTGCCCGCCCGGCTTTGCTGGGTTCGCCTCCCAGTACGGTGGGTAGAGGCGCCCCCAAAGCGAGACGACACCTGGAGATTGCGATGTCGGATCACGACGGTTTCCAACAGCACGATCACGATGCCCTGGCTCACAGCCACGGCCACTACCACGTGACGCACAACTACAACGAACGCAATGGCAGCTTCGATCACCTGAGTTCGCAGCACTCGCACGAGCATGACCATGCGCCGCTCAAGCACTCCCACTTCCCCCACGAGAACTTCGAGCACGAGCACCAGGGCGAGGCCCACGTGCACGACCACGAGCAGGCCGTGCGCCCGGCGACGGCCCGCAAGGCGGCGGGGGCGGGGAAGACTCCGGCCAAGGCGGCCAAGCCGGCGGCCAAGGCCGCTTCTCCGGACGGGAACGGCGAAGGCAGCACCGTGCGGGCCGGCCGAGCGAAGAGGAGCGGCTGACTCAGCCTCCGGACGGGGAGTGCCAGCAGTCGTCCCCTTCGATGATCCGGTCGGCTTCGGGCGGCCCCCAGGATCCGGGCTCGTAGGGGACGACGGGTTCGGGGTGTTCGAGCACGGGCTCCACGACCCGCCACGCCTCCTCCACCGCGTCCTCCCGGGCGAAGCGGCGGGCGTCGCCGGCGAGCGCGTCGTCGATGAGCCGCTCGTAGGGGTCGGCGGCCCGGCCCGTGCCGAAGGCGTCGGCCTTGCTGGAGAAGTCGGCCGGCCGGCTGAGGAGTTGCTCGCCGAGCGCCTTCACGTCGAGGGTGAAGCTCACCGCCTCGTCGGGGCCGAGGCAGAACCGCAGGTGGTTCGGGTGGGGGCGGGCTGAGCCGGGGGCGGCGAACAGCAACCGGGGTGGCTGCTTGAACTCCACCACCACTTCCGTCGCCGACTTGGCCAGGTTCTTGCCCGCCCGCACGTAGAAGGGGACACCGGCCCACCGCCACGACTCGATCCCGAGCCGGAGGGCGGCGAACGTCTCCACGTCGGAGTCGGGGGCGACCCCCTCCTCGTCCCGGTAGCCCCGGTACTGGCCCCGGACCACATCGACGGGGTCGACCGGGTCCATGGCCTTCAGCACCTTGGACTGCTCGTCGCGCAGGGCCTCGGCGTCGACGCCGACGGGCGGCTCCATGGCCACCAGGGTGACGACCTGCAGGAGGTGGTTCTGGACGACGTCGCGGATGGCGCCGGCCTCCTCGTAGAAGCGGGCCCGGCTGCCGATCCCGAAGCTCTCGGCCATGGTGATCTGGAAGCTCGACACGTAACGGCGGTTCCACACCGGTTCCAGCAGCGTGTTGGCGAACCGGAACACCAGCAGGTTCTCGACCGCCTCCTTGCCGAGGTAGTGGTCGATCCGGAAGATCTCCTCCTCGGGAAAGTACCGGTGGAGGACCTCGTTGAGCTCCCGGGCCGAGGGGAGGTCGCGGCCGAAGGGCTTCTCGATGACGACCCGGGCCCCGGCGGCCAGACCGGCGTCGGCCAGCCCGGAGGCGACGTCGTCGAACAGGGTCGGGGGGATGGCCAGGTAGAACATCGGGTGCTCGGCGCCTTTGAGGCGCTCGGCCAGGCGCCCGAAGGTCTGGCCGTCCCGGTAGTTGCCGCTCACGTAGCCCAGGGAGCCGGTGAGCCGGTCGAGGACGGCCCGGTCGGCGTCGATGCCGGCGGCGGCGATCGATTCCCGGGCCCGGTTGCGGATGGCGTCGTCGTCCAGCTGCGAGGTGGCCACGCCGATGATGGGCAGTCCGTCGATCAGCCCCCGCTCGGCCAGGTGGTAGAGCGCCGGGAAGAGCTTCTTCTGCGCCAGGTCGCCGGTGGCGCCGAACAGCACGAGGGCATCGGCGCGGGGACGGGAACCGGAGGCCAACTGCTGGGAGGTCTGGGCGGTATCCATACCCGATGGGCTCACTGGTGGACGGCGTGCCCGCCGAACTGCTGTCGGAGGGCGGCGACCACCTTCATGGCCGGCGACTCGTCCTGCCGGGAGGTGAAGCGGGCGAACAGCGCCGCGGCGATGGCCGGCATCGGAACGGCCAGCCTGATGGCCTCCTCGACCGCCCACCGGCCCTCGCCGGAGTCGTCGGCCCAGCCCTTGAGCTTGGCCAACCCCGGATCCTCCGTCAGCGCCCGGGCCAGGAGGTCGAGCAGCCAGGAGCGGATGACCGTGCCGTTCCGCCAGGCGTCCACTGCCCCGGGGACGTCGATCCCGAGCTCGGAGGCGGCGAGGAGCTCCATGCCCTCGGCGTAGGCCTGCATGAGCCCGTACTCGATCCCGTTGTGGACCATCTTCGTGAAGTGGCCGGCGCCCACCGGGCCGGCGTGGACGAGGCCGCCCTCCGGGGCCAGCGCCTCGAGCACCGGCCGGACCAGGGCGACGTGGGCGTCGTCGCCGCCGACCATGAGCCCGTAGCCGACCTCCAGGCCCCACACGCCGCCCGACACGCCGGCGTCGACGAAGCCGATGCCCTTGGCGGCCAGCTCCTGCGAGCGGGTGATCGAGTCCCGGTAGTTGGAGTTGCCGCCGTCGACGACGAGATCACCGGCCGACAGGAGCTCGCCCAGTTCGCTGATCGTGGACCGGGTGGGTTCACCGGCCGGGACCATGACCCAGGTGACCCGGGGGGGCGGGAGCTGTTGCACGAGCTCCGCCAGGGTCCTCACATCGGCGATCTGGGGGTTGCGGTCGAAGCCGACGACCTCGTGGCCGGAGCGGCGCAGCCGCTCAGCCATGTTCCCGCCCATCCGGCCCAGGCCCACCATTCCGATCTTCACGGGGCGGACAATACCCGCACCGTGCCGGGCGCTCCGCCGCGCCCCGGCCCGGGTTTAGGCGACGAGCGAGGGCTGCTGGATCTCGGTCCAGATCGCCTGAAGGCGGTCGAGGTCGACGGTGTCCTCGTCGAGGAGCTCGCTGACGACGGCGTCGAACAGCGCCCGGTGCTCGGCGAGGAGCGTGCGGGCCGACTCCAGCGCCCGGTTGAGCATCGAGTCGATCTCGGCGTGGACCTTGTCGCCGATGCCGCCGAAAACGATCCGGTCGGTGTCCATGGCCACGAGGCCCATGTCCGACATGCCCCACTTGGTGACCATCTGCGTGGCCAGGCCGGTGGCCGACTGCAGGTCGCCGGAGGCGCCCTGGGTGAAGTCGCCGTCGAGGAGGAGCTCCTCGGCCGCCCGTCCGCCGAGGGCCACGACCAGCTGCGCCCGGGCCTGGGTGCGGGTCAGGAAGGAGTTGTCGTCGCCGCCCATCCAGGTGACGCCGCCGGCCGGGCCCCGGGGCACGATCGTGACCTGCACCGGGTCGTTGGCGTCGGGGAGGACCAGGGCGGCCACGGTGTGGCCGGCCTCGTGCCAGGCGGTGACCTTGCGGTCCATGTCGGTGACGACGGCCGACTTGCGGGCCCGGCCCATCATCACGGTGGCCAGGGCCTCGTCGAAGTCGCTGGCGTGGATCACGCCCCGCCTGCCCCGGGCGGCCTCGAGGGCGGCCTGGTTGACGAGGTTGCAGATGTCGGCCCCGGTCAGGCCGGGGGTGCGGCGGGCGAGGGCGACGAAGTCGACGTCGGGGCCCATGCTGCGGTCCTTGGAGTACAGGTCGAGGAGGCGGGTGCGGCCGCGGCGGTCGGGCGGGGCCACGGTCACCTGCCGGTCGAACCGGCCGGCCCGGGTCAGAGCGGGGTCGAGGATGTCGGGCCGGTTGGTGGCGGCGACGATGACGACGTTGGTCTCCTTGGAGAACCCGTCCATCTCCACCAGGAGGGCGTTGAGGGTCGACTCCCGCTCGTCGTTGGCGCCGCCGCC
>JAUZEX010000221.1 GCA_030838815.1 Actinomycetota bacterium | reverse complement strand
CTGAAGGCGCTCCTCAAGGACGCCGACGAGATCTATCTCGCCACCGACGAGGATCGGGAGGGCGAGGCCATCGCCTGGCATCTCCTGGAAGTGCTCTCGCCCCGCGTGCCCGTCCGGCGGATGGTGTTCCACGAGATCACCAAGGCGGCGATCGCCGACGCCGTCGACCACTGGCGAGACCTCGACCGCAAGCTCGTCGACGCCCAGGAGACCCGACGGATCCTCGACCGCCTCGTCGGGTGGGACATCTCCGAGGTCCTGTGGAAGAAGGTGTCGCCCCGCCTGTCGGCCGGGCGCGTGCAGAGCGTGGCCACCCGGCTGGTGGTCGAGCGGGAGCGGGGCCGGATGGCCTTCCGTTCCGCCGGCTACTGGGACCTGGAGGGGACCTTCGAGGCCAAGGGCGTGACCTTCGGGGCCACGCTGACCAGCCTCGACGGCAAGCGGCTGGCAACCGGGAAGGACTTCGGGGCCACCACCGGCCAGCTCAGCGCCGCCGCCGCCGGCACCGTCGCCCTCCTCGACGAGCAGGAGGCCAGAGGGCTCGTCGAGCGCCTCACCGGGGTCGACTACTCCGTCACCTCGGTGGAAGCGAAGGACTGGAAGCAGTCGCCCTACCCGCCGTTCATGACGTCGACCCTCCAGCAGGAGGCGGGGCGAAAGCTGCGCTTCGGCGCCGAGCGCACGATGCGCCTGGCCCAGAAGCTGTACGAGGCCGGCTACATCACCTACATGCGGACGGACTCCGTCTCGCTGTCGGAGCAGGCGGTGGCCGCCGCCCGCTCAGAGATCTCGGAGCGCTACGGCGCCGACTACCTCCCCGACAAGCCCCGGGCCTACTCCCGGAAGGTGAAGAACGCCCAGGAGGCCCACGAGGCGATCCGGCCCGCCGGCGACCGGTTCCGCCGCCCGGAGGAGGTCGAGCGGGAGGTCGACGCCGATGCCGCCCGCCTCTACGACCTGGTCTGGAAGCGCTGCGTGGCCTCCCAGATGGCCGACGCCCGGGGCCGGCGGGTCTCTCTGCGGCTCGGCGCGACCTCCACTGCCGGCGAGGCGGTCCTGTTCTCGGCCTCGGGCAAGACGATCACCTTCGCCGGCTTCCTGCGGGCCTACGTCGAGGGCTCCGACGACCCCGACGCCGAGCTGGAGGACCGCGAGACCCGGCTCCCGTCGCTCGACCAGAACGAGGCCGTGGCCAACCGGGCCCTCGAGGCCGCCGGCCACGCCACCCAGCCGCCGGCCCGGTACACCGAGGCCTCCCTGGTGGCCGAGCTCGAGAGCCGGGGCATCGGCCGGCCGTCGACCTACGCCAGCGTCATCCAGACCATCCAGGACCGCGGCTACGTGTGGAAGAAGGGGTCCGCCCTGGTGCCCAGCTGGACGGCCTTCGCCGTGATCCGGCTGCTGGAAGAGCACTTCACCCACCTGGTCGACTACGACTTCACGGCCAAGATGGAGGAGAGCCTCGACGACATCGCCCGGGGTGAGCGGGAGTCCGTGCCCTGGCTGCGGCAGTTCTACTTCGGCAACGGCGTCGTCGGGCTGCGGACGCTGGTCGAGGAGCGGGTCCCCGAGATCGACGCCCGGGAAATCAACACGATCCGCATCGGGGCCGACGCCGAGGGCCGCGAGATCGCCGTGCGGGTCGGCCGGTACGGGCCGTACCTGTCCCGGGGGGAGGCCACGGCGCCCGTCCCCGACGGGATCGCTCCCGACGAGCTCACCCCCGAGATGGCCAACGAGCTGCTCGAGAAGGGGCCCGAAGAGGGCCGCGTTCTGGGCAACGACCCGACCACCGGCCTGGAGATCAGCGTGCGCGACGGGCGCTACGGCCCCTACGTGCAGCTCGGGGAGCAGGAAGAAGGCTCCAAGAAGAAGCCCAAGCGGGCCAGCCTGTTCAAGACGATGACGCCCGACACCGTGACGCTCGAAGAGGCCCTGACGCTGCTCACCCTCCCCCGGGTCGTCGGCCAGGACGCCGAGGGCAAGGACATCGTGGCCAGTCCCGGCCGCTTCGGGCCCTACATCAAGCGGGGCGAGGACACCCGCAGCCTGAAGTCGGAGGAGGAGCTCCTCACGATCACCCTGGAGGGTGCGCTGGAGCTCCTGGCCCAGCCCAAGCGGGGCCGGGGCCGGCAGGGCGCCGAGCCGCTGGCGGAGCTCGGCCCCCACCCGGACAACGGGGCCACGATCAAGCTGTTGGCCGGCCGGTACGGGCCCTACGTGACCGACGGCACGACCAACGCCTCGCTGCCCAAGGATGCCGATCCCGCCGCCCTCACGCCGGCAATGGCGGTGGATCTCCTCCGGGCCCGGGCCGCCGCCGCCCCGGCCAAGAAGGCCCCGGCCCGCAAGGCGGGAGGGGTCAAGAAGGCGGCCAAGACGACCAAGGCGGCGAAGTCGACGAAGAAGAAGGCGTGAGGCCCCTCAGGGGTGGCAGGTGAACCTCCCAAGTCACTCGGCTGGTTCTGACACCCATCTAGGCTGATCGGGGTTGTCGACCAACGACCCGGCGCCCTTTGTCCCGAGCCAGCCGGCCTCGGGGAACTTCCCCCCGTCCCCGAGGCGGGTCTTCGGCTCGTCCGCCTACTTCCGGCTGTGGATGGCGCAGGTCGTCTCGAGCCTGGGGGACTGGATCGGGCTCGTGGCGGTGGTGGCGCTGGCCGCCCGGGTGTCGAAGGGCAACGCGTCGGCCGTCGGCCTCGTCATGAGCGCCCGCATGCTGCCCGGCTTCTTCCTGGCGCCGGTCGGGGGCGTGCTCGTCGACCGTTGGGACCGGCGCCGGACGATGGTCATCTGCGACATCGGCCGGGCCGCCATCGTGGCCACGCTGCCCTTCGTCGATACGCTTCTCGGGCTGTTCCTGGCCTCGTTCCTGCTCGAGATCCTCACGCTGCTCTGGTCGCCGGCCAAGGACGCGTCCGTCCCCAACCTCGTCCCTCCCGACAAGCTGGCGGCGGCGAACTCGCTGTCGATGGCCGCCGCCTACGGGACCTTCCCGGTCGGCTCGGCCGTCTTCGCCTCCCTGGCCGGCCTGGCGTCATGGCTGGGCCATTTCGACGCCCTCCACCGGCTCCAGGTCAACCAGGAGTCCCTGGCCCTGTGGGCCGACTCCGCCACCTTCCTCGGGTCCGCCGCCCTGATCTTCCGGCTGACGCTTCCCGGCCGGCCCCGGGGCGCCGCCGGCCGCATCGACTGGGGCGAGACCGGCCGGGAGCTGGTCGAGGGCCTGCGGTTCCTCCGCCGCAGCGAGGCGGTCCGGTCCGTGATGCTCGGGATGGGTGTGGGCCTCATCGGTTGCGGCTCCGTGGTGCCGCTGGGCCCGATCTACGTCAAGCAGGTGCTCGGTTCCGGCTCGGCCGGGTTCGGCCTCCTGATGACCGGGTTGGGGACGGGCGCCGCCATCGGTGTGCTGGCCCTGTCGGTGGCGGCCCGGCGGCTGCCGACCGAGCCGGTGTTCGTGGCCGCCCTCTTCGGATCGGGGATCGGGCTGATCCTGGTCTCGTCCGTCGGCAGCCTGACGTTGGCGGTGGTGCTGGCCGGAGTCTTCGGCGTATTCGCCGGGACCTGCTACGTCTCGGGATTCACCGTGATCCAGTCGCGGGTGGAGGACTCCCTCCGGGGCCGGATGTTCGCCACCCTGTACACGATCATCCGGTTCTGCCTGCTGCTGTCGCTGGCCGTGTCGCCGGGGCTGGCCGGCCTCCTCGACAGCATCTCGGGGAGGCTGTTCAGCAACCGGATGGTCCATGTCGGGATCACGATCTACGTGCCGGGCGTACGCCTGGTGTTCTGGCTCGGCGGGTTCCTGACCGTCGCCGCCGGCATCCTGGCCAGCCGGGACATGATGCGGGGCCGGGGACGGGCCACCCATCCGAGCAATGGGGGATAGGCCGGCCTTCGTCGTCCTCGAGGGCGGCGACGCATGCGGGAAGAGCACCCAGGCGCAGATCCTGGTCGCCCGACTGCAGTCGCTCGGGCGGGAGGTCGTGGCCACCCGGGAGCCGGGCGCGACACCGGCGGGGGCGAAGATCCGGGCGCTGGTGCTGGGCGGCGGCGATCTCGACCCGCGGGCCGAGGCCCTCCTCATCGCCGCCGACCGGGCCGAGCACGTGGCCGAGGTGATACGGCCGGCGCTGGCCCGGGGGGCGGTGGTGGTGAGCGACCGCTACGTCCCGTCCTCGCTGGCCTACCAGGGCGTGGCCCGGGGGCTGGGCGTGGAGGAGGTGGCCCGGCTGTCGGAATGGGCCACCGGCGGCCTCGACCCCGACCTGGTCCTCGTGATGGACGTCGACCCCGCGGCGGCGGCCGGCCGCCGGGCCGGGCCGGAGGACCGGATGGAGCGGGAGCCGGACTCGTTCCGTGTCGCGGTCAACGAGGCCTACCGCGACCTCGCCGGCCGGTTCGGATGGAGGCTGCTCGACGGCTCGGCCTCCGTGGACGACGTGGCCGAGCAGGTCTGGGCCGCAGTCCGCCCGCTCCTGTGAGGGCGGCGTATCGGGCCTGCTTCTGGAGCGCATGACCCACCGTGGGGGAAGGCCACGCCTCAGGACCGGGCGGCGGGCACGGCGCCTAGTCTCGGACGCATGTGGGACGGGGTCGTAGGTCAGGACCGGGCGGTGGATCGACTGCGGCGGGCGGTGGCGGCGCCGAGCCACGCCTATCTGCTGGCCGGGCCCCGGGGGTCCGGGGTGCTGGAGGCGGCCCGGTGCTTCGCCGCCGCGCTGGTCTGCCCCGACGGCGGCTGCGGCACCTGCAACGCCTGCCGGCGGGCCCGTACCGCTCGCCACCCCGACGTCATCGAGGTCGAGCCGGCGGGAACCTTCGTCGTCGTCGACCAGGTCGAGGAGATGATGAAGGAGGCGTTCACCAGCCCGTTCGAAGCCGAGCGGAAGGTGATCATCGTCACCGAGGCCGACCGGTTCATGGAGGCGGCCGCCAACAAGCTGCTCAAGACGCTGGAGGAGCCGCCCGGTCGCACGCACTTCCTGCTCCTGTCCGAGGCGCCCGATGAGCTCCTGCCCACCGTGCGGTCGCGCTGTCAGCGCATCGACTTCGCGGCGCTGTCCGACGCTGACGTCGCCGCCGCCCTGGCTGCCGCCGGAGTGCCGGCCGAGGCGGCGTCCGCCGCGGCCCGGCTCGCCTCCGGGCGGCTCGATCGGGCGCGTTCCCTGGCGGGTTTGTCCGGCTCGGGGGCCCGGCCGGCCGCCGGCGCCGGGCCGGAGGCCGAAGCAGGGTCGGTGGCCGGCTTGGCGGCGCTGCGGTCGGCGGCGTTCGAGGTCGCCGGTTCGCTGGACGGCACCGGGGCGGCGGTCGCCCTCGGGTCCGAATCGATCCAGGCCGTCCTGGCCGACACCCTGGCCGGCCTCGAGCGCGACCAGAAGCAGGAGGCCAAGGCCCTCGAGGCTGAGCTGAAGGACGCCGGCTATCCCGACCGGGTGGCCCGCCGGCTGCGCAAGGCCCTCGAGCAGCGCCAGCAGCGGGCCACGCGCCGGGCCCGCACCGACGCCCTGGCCGAGGTCGTGACCGCGCTGGAGTCCTTCTACCGGGACGCTCTCGTGGCCGGTTCGTCGGCGGCGGTCCCCGCCCTCGACGCCTGTGCCGACGCCCGCCGGATCATCGTGGCCCGAACCGCCATCAACGAGGCGCTCCTCCTCGAACACCTTCTGATCTCGCTCCCGGCGGCGGCTAATCTCGAGGCGCCCGCCCGAGTAGCTCAGTGGTAGAGCAGTGCTCTCGTAAAGCACAGGCCGTCGGTTCAAGTCCGACCTCGGGCTCTGG
>JAUZEX010000219.1 GCA_030838815.1 Actinomycetota bacterium | reverse complement strand
ACCGTTTCGGCCGCCTCGATCACGACCGGGAGCTCCGCTTCGGTCATGTCGTCCCCGCCGGCGTCCCCGACGCCGGTCTCGTCCGCCGGCTCCGCCTCCCTGACCTCCCCGATCTCCCGGATCTCCCCGATCTCCCCGATCTCCCGGGTCGGGACGACGGCACCCGCCAGCCCGCTGGTCCCGCCCGCCTCGGTCAGCTCGGCCGCCCGCTGCCGGCTGGGGATGAGCCCTTGCGGCCGGAACACCATGATCCCCACCAGGGCCGCACCGAAGATCAGGACGCGGTACTCGGTGATCGTGTTGGCGTGGCCGCCGATCAGCGTATTGAGCCGGGCGGTGATCCACTGGCCGGCGGACACGTCGCGCAGGTACTCGGGGAGGTAGCCGATGGCCACCGCCCCGGCCACCACGCCGGGGATGGAGCCCATGCCGCCGAGGACCACGGCGGCGAGGATGATCACGGAGAAGAAGAACGGGAAGTTGTCCGGGTTGATGAACGAGACCTTGCTGGCGTAGATCCATCCGGCCAGCCCGCCGGTGGAGGCGCCCATGGCGAAGGCCCACAGCTTCATCGTGAAGGTGTGCACGCCCATCAGCTCGGCGGCGTCCTCGTCCTCCCGGATGGCCGACCACGCCCGTCCGACCCGGGAGCGGCGCAGGCGCACGACGACGATCACCGTGAAGGCGATCGCCACCAGGGTCAGGTAGTAGTAGGGCAGCGGCCGCAGCTCGAAGGCGACCCCGAAGAGGCCGCCGGGGTGCGGGATGCCGGTGATGCCCCGGGCCTGTCCCAGCGCGTTGCTGTTCTGGGCGACGATCCGGACGATTTCCCCGAAGCCGAGCGTCACGATGGCCAGGTAGTCGCCCCGCAGCCGCAGCGTGGGGGCGCCGAGCGTGACCCCGGCGGCCATGGCGGCGAGGATGGCGACCGGGAGCGCCTCCCAGGCGGTCCAGTGCGATTTCGTGGTCAGCATGGCGGTGGTGTACGCACCCACGGCGTAGAAGGCGACGTAGCCGAGGTCGAGCAGGCCGGCCGCCCCCACCACGATGTTCAGGCCGAGGGCGAGGAGGACGTAGAGCCCGACCGGGAAGAAGAGGATGCTCTGCGTGCCCTGGCTGAGCGTGAGCGGGTAGAGGACGGCGAAGACGGCGGCGGCCAGGATCACCGCCGCCCGCACGGCCCTCGGCTGGCGGCCCCACCAGCGGCCGGCGGGCTCGACCACCGAGATCCGGCCCCGCAGGGCGCGCAGGGGGGCGAGGCGTTCCCGGAGGGAGGCGGTGGTCACTTCACGCCCGGGCCCGGCCCAGCGACTCGCCGAGGAGCCCGGTCGGCCGGAACATGAGGACGAGCACGAGGACGGAGAAGGCGAAGACGTCCTTCCACTGGCCGCCGAGGACGGTCGCCCCCCAATTCTCGAGGAGCCCGAGGGCGAGGCCCCCGACCAGCGCGCCCCGGATGTTGCCGATGCCGCCGAGGACGGCGGCGGTGAACGCCTTGATGCCGGGCAGGAAGCCGATGTTGTAGCGGGCCGCCTCGAAGAAGATGCCGTAGAGCGACCCCGCCGCCCCGGCCAGCATGCCGCCCAGCAGGAAGGTGAGCATGACCACCCGGTCGATGTCCACGCCCATCAGCGCCGCCGTCTCGGCGTCCTGGGCCGTGGCCCGGATCCCCCGTCCGAGGCGGGACAGCGCCACGAACCGGTCCAGCGCCACCATGAGGACCAGGGCGCCGACGATGACGAGCAGCTTGTCGCTGCGGACGTCGGCCCCGCCGACGGACGCCAGGTGGCTCTTCTCCAGGACCCGGGGGAACGGGAGCAGGTTCCGGCCGTACCGGGCGGCGAACAGCTCCTGGAGGAACAGCGAAACCCCGATGGCGGTGATGAGGGCGGCGAGGCGCGGCGCGCCCCGCCGCCGCAGCGGCCGGTAGGCCACCCGTTCGATGGCCACCGCCGCCGCCCCTGATGCGGCCATGGCCACGAGGGTCATGGCCAGCAGCGTCACGACCAGCGCCGCTCCCGTCTTCGGCGGGTCGGCCACGCCGATCCCGAGGCCGTGGAGCGTGAACAGCGAAGCGAAGATCCCGATCATGAAGATCTCGGAGTGGGCGAAGTTGATGAGCCGCAGCACTCCGTAGACCAGCGTGTAGCCCAGGGCGATCAGCGCGTAGACCGCCCCCAGCGTGAGGCCGTCGAGCGTCTGGGCCCAGAACTGGTCCCGCAGACAGGTGACGCAGAAGTGGATGTCGTGCAAGCGGCCCCTACTTGGCCAGCTCGGACGTCCGCCCCAGCTCGGTGAGCTTGCCGCCCTTCACTTCGTAGACGAAGA
The DNA here is from genome assembly GCA_030838815.1 of Actinomycetota bacterium. Classification (GTDB taxonomy): domain Bacteria; phylum Actinomycetota; class Acidimicrobiia; order IMCC26256; family BP-133; genus BP-133. Next base: position 2,680 of record JAUZEX010000219.1, on the reverse strand, counting down.
CGTCGCCCGCCTTGACGTTGCCGTTGGGCTCGAACTGGATCGTCTTCGACACGCCGTCGAAGCTCGGAAGGGTGCCGACGTAGGAGAGCAGCTTGGCCCGGGTGTCGTTTCCGGCTTCGACACCGGCGATGAGGATGCTGGCGGCGTCGTACCCCTCGCTGGAGTAGGTGCCCGGGTCGCGGCCGTTGAGCGCCTTGTAGCTCCTGGCGAAGTCGCCCCCCTTACCCGGGAGGTCGGTGGTGGCCAGCCGGCAGGGGCACGTGAGCAGGGCGCCCTCGCCGCCGGCGGCGCCGGAGCTGGCGATGAAGCCGGGGTCGAGCGAGCCGTCGCCGCTCAAGAACTTGGCCTTCACGCCGGCGTCGGTCAGCTGCTTCTTCAGCCGCCCCGCCTCGCTGTAGTACCCGCCGTAGAACACCATGTCGACCCGGCCCGATTTGATCTTGTTGACGGCGGCCGAGAAGTCCTGGCTCTTCGGGTCGACCGAGTCGGTGACCGACGTGTCGACGCCGGCGGCCGTGAGCAGCTTGACGACGCCACCCCACAACCCCTTGCCGTACTCGGTGTTGTCGTTGATCAGCGCCACCTTCTTGGGCTTGATCACCTTCGTGACGTAGTCGCTCACGCCCTTCGCCTGCACGTCGTCGTCGGGGATGATCCGGTGGAACACCTTGCCGTTCGGGACGACCGTGGGCAGCGCGGCGTTGGTGGCCGACGGGCTGATCATCACGAGCCCGGCCTGCTCCAGGTCGGGAAGCACGGCCTTCGTCTCACCCGAGAATCCGGGGCCCACGATCCCGAGGATCGAGCTGTCGGGGATGTACTTGTCCTTCTGGCTCGGGGCCTGGGCCGGGTCACCCTGGGTGTCGAACTCCTTCAGCTGGTAGATGTACTTCTGGGTCTTCTTGTTCCACTCGTCGATGGCGACCTTGATGCCGTCCCGGATGTTCACCCCGAGGTTGGCGTTTTCGCCGGTGAGCGCCCCGACCATGCCGAGGGCGACCGTCTTCTTCCCGTTGGTGGAGCCACCCTCGCTCGCCTTGTTCTTGCTGTCGCCGTTCCCGCCGCAGGCGCCCAGGAGGACAACGGAGACGAGGACGGCACTTCCAAGGCGGCTCGCCCGGGGGTTCGGGGGTGTCCCCCGGAGAGACTGTCTACGACCCCGAAGCATCCCGGGTCTCCTTCCGTCAGTGACCAGTCACGGAAGCTTATTCGCAGGTGGCGGGCGTCGAGCGTTACTGGAACGGCTTCGTCTCCTCCGGCTTCCAGGCCAGGGTCCCGGAGGCGTCCTTCCCGACCGTGTAGACGGTCAGGCTGCGGGTGATCGTGTCGCCGTAGCGGTCGAAGGCCACCGTACCGGTGACACCGTCGACGGTTCCGTCCTGGACGGCCTGGCGGAGCTTCGGCCGCAGCTCGTCGGTGATCCTGCCCTCGCCGGGCAACACCTTGGCCAGGGCGGCGATGATGACGTTGGCGGCGTCGTAGGCGTAGCCGCCGTACGCCTCGTAGGGGTCGGCGAACCCGGCGGCCTGGTAGGCGTCGATGAACGACCGGGCCGCGGGCAGCTGCTCGGTGGCGGCCCCGACCGACGTGGCGAAGTCCCCCTCCGCTCCCTCCTTGGCCCGGTCGATGTACGTCGGGTCCAAGATCCCGTACCCGCCCATCAGCGGCACCTTGATGCCCTGCTGGTCCGCCTGGCCGGTCAGCAGCGAGGCGGCGGGATAGTCACCACCGAAGTAGATCATGTCGGGACTGAAACGCTTGACCCGGGACAGCACGGCCGAGAAGTCCTGGTCCTGCGATTCGACGGTCTCCAGGGCCGGAACCGTGCCGCCGAGCTTCTCGAACTGCGCCTTGAACCCGACGGCGAGGACCTGCCCGTAGGTCGTCTGGTCGGAGATGACGGCGACGTTGCGCTTCCCGGCGGACCCGTAGGCGAAGTTGGCCGCGAACGGGCCCTGGACGAGGTCGGTGGCGGCGACCCGGAAGTAGTAGTCGTGAGGCCGGATCTTGTTCTTCGGGTCGGTGCCCAGCGTCAGCGTCGGGTCCGTGTTGGCGGGCGAGATCATCACGACCTTCTGCCGGTTGAGGATCGGGGCCACCTTGTCGGCCACGGTCGAGTTGAGCGTGCCGACCACCGCCATCACGGTCTTGTCGTCCGACAGTCTGGTGGCGGCGTTGGCGCCGACGTCGGGGGAGGCCGTGTCGTCCTCAGGGGCCGGCACGATCCTCCAGCCCTTGACCCTGTGCTGCTGGTTGGCCTGGCGGACGGCGAGGTTGACGCCGTTCCTGATGCCGAGTCCGACGCTGGTCAGGGACCCCGACAGCGGCGCAATGACGCCGATCCTGACCTCCCGCTCGGACCTGGCGCTGGCGCCGCAAGCGGAAAGCATGACGGTGGCGACGAGGATGGCGATGGCGCCGCCGGAACTCCTACGACGCCGAAGCAATCGGAGGGTCTCCTTCGTGGACGATGAGTGGCGCCGAGCTTAGGGCTCGGGACCAGCTTCCGACGTGGAGGGTGGCACGATGGGGTCGTGCCCACCCTTCCCGACAGTATCGACGGCAAGCTGTCCCGCCTGCGGGCCGACCTCTCCGCCCTCGGGCGGGTCGTCGTGGCCTGTTCCGGTGGGGTCGACTCGTGTCTGCTGGCGGTGGTCGCGCATCAGGAGCTCGGCCCGTC
>JAUZEX010000217.1 GCA_030838815.1 Actinomycetota bacterium | reverse complement strand
CAGCTGGTCAACGCCGTGGCGCCGTTCGTGCTCAACGCCCGGCTCAAGCCGCTGATGCTGCGCACCCCGGAGCGGGACAAGCACATCGTCAACGTGTCGGCCGTGGAGGGCCAGTTCTATCGCCGGTTCAAGACCACCAGGCATCCCCACACGAACATGGCCAAAGCGGCGCTGAACATGATGACCCGGACCAGCGCGGCCGACTACGCGGCCGACGGGATCCACATGAACAGTGTCGACACCGGCTGGGTGACCGACGAGGACCCGGTGGCCATCGCCGAGCGCAAGACGGCGGAGCACCGCTTCCACCCGCCGCTCGACATCGTCGACGGCGCCGCCCGCATCGTCGACCCGATCATCTCCGGCTTCAACACCGGCACGCATGTGTTCGGTCAGTTCCTGAAGGACTACCAGCCGACCGACTGGTGAGGGTCGGCCCGAAGCGCGGCCCTACCCGGGCCCGATCGGGGCGGGAGGGTCAGGCGGCGGGCGAGCTCCTGCGGCCGGGGCCGAAGAGGAGGTCGGTGGCGCCGTCCCGGCTGCGGGCGACGACGAGGGCGGCGAATTCGTCGGCGGGGACGGGCCGGCTGAACAGATAGCCCTGCATCTCGTCGCAGCCCCGTTCCGCCAGGTAGGCCAGCTGGTCGGCGGTCTCGACGCCCTCGGCGATCACCTTGAGGCCGAGGCTGTGACCGAGGGCGATGACGGCGGTGACGATCGTGGCGGAGCCGCCCGACAGCTCGGTGATGAAGGACCGGTCGATCTTGAGGGCGTCGATGGGAAGCCGGTTGAGGTAGCTGAGCCCGCAGTAGCCGGTGCCGAAGTCGTCGATGGAGCACGTCACGCCGAGGGCCCGCAGCTCCTCGATCTGGGCGATGGTCAACTCGAGGCTCTCCAGCGCCGCGCTCTCGGTGAGCTCGAGCTCGAGGGCCCGGCCGTCGAGGTCGGCGAAGCGCAGGGCCCGGGTGACGTACTCGACGAGGCCCTGCCGGAGTTGGCAGGCCGACACGTTGACGGCAACCGTGAGATCGGGAAGCCCGGCGGCGCGCCAGGCGCCGATCTGCTCGCAGGCGGCGGCGATCACGAACTCCCCCAGCGCCACCACCAACCCCGTCTGCTCCGCCATCGGCACGAATGCGTCGGGGAAGAGCAGGCCCTTTTCGGGGTGGTTCCATCGCACGAGCGCCTCGGCGCCGGTGATGCGGCCCGTCCGCAGCTCGACCTTCGGTTGGTAGTGGAGGACGAACTCGCCCGCGACCAGGCCCCGGCGCAGCGCCGCTTCGAGGGCCAGGCGCTCGTTGGCCTCCGTGCGGAGCGCCGGACTGAAGATCTCGAAGGTGTTCCGGCCCAGTTCCTTGGCCCGGTACATCGCCGCGTCGGCGCCCTCCACGATGGCGTCGGCCGCGTCGCCGTCGTCGGGAAAGAGGCTGATGCCGATGCTCGGGCTCACCACCACCGGCTGCCCGCAAAGCTCCACCGGTGCGGCGAGGGCGGCGAGCAGCCGGCGGGCGACCCGCACCGCACCCTCGATCCCCGACACGTGGGGCAGGAGGAGGGCGAACTCGTCACCGCCGAGCCGGGCGACGGTGTCCTCGTCGCGCAGGCAGGCCCGCATCCGCTGCGCCACCTCCCGGAGGAGCTGGTCACCGGCGGCATGGCCGAGGCTGTCGTTGACCTCTTTGAAGCGGTCGAGGTCGACGACCATGACCGCCACCGGCAGCTCGTTGCGGCGGGCGTGGGCGAGGGCCCGGGCGAGCCGGTCGCCGAAGAGCATCCGGTTGGGCAGGCCGGTCAGGCCGTCGTGCTCCGCCCTCCGCTCGATGACGCCCCGCTGGAGCAGCAGGCTGCCCAGATAGGCGGCGAGCACGACGGAGGCGACGCCGGCCCCGATGGCGGGGGCGGCCGGGATGGGCGTCCGCCGCAGGGCGTGGAGGGCGATCACCGCCGGTGGGGCCAGCATCCCGATCTCGGTGACGACGAGGTGGGCGGCGCTGAAACGGGCCGGTTCCCCGACCAGGGGTTCGAAGACCCGCCGCAGGCTCGGGTCGAGCGCCGTGACCGCCAGCAGTACGAACGCCCCCGCCACCAGCACCGACACCACCCCGTTGTCGGCCCGCTGGCCGTTGAACAGGGCCAGGGCCGAAGCCAGGTGGGCGCCGAAGAGGAAGGCGAGGCCGAGGGCGCTGCCCCGGTAGACGAAGATCCGTTCGCCGGGCAGGAGGAGCAGGTGGACGGCCAGGGTGAGCAGGAGCAGGTCGAGCGCCGCCAGCGCCACCGACGCCTCCGCCGCTCCGAGGGGGATCCCGAGCTGGATGCGGGCCGGGGTGGCCAGCACCCACACCACCAGGGCGAAGCTCGTGGCCACCAGACCGGCTTCGACGAGCACATCGGCTTCCCGCTCCGGCAGCCGGGCACTCTGTAGCCGCAGCAGCCCGATGATCAGCAGGGGGTAGGCGCCGAGGCCGGCGGAGGCAAGGCCCGTCCCGATGCCGGCGCCGGTGAGGGCGAGCACTCCGACGCCGGCGGTGACGAGCAGGCAGGGGTCGACCCAGCCCGGTGGGGCCTGAGCCGGACGGGGCCGGCGGTTGAGCAGGAGCCCGGCGGCCATCACCGCCGTCGCCGGGATGCCGGCCGAC
>JAUZEX010000182.1 GCA_030838815.1 Actinomycetota bacterium | reverse complement strand
GGTCGGCCGGTCGCCATCGACGACGATGACCGGGCTCATCGACGAGCGGGGCCGTTTCCCGGCCGCCACCTCGTTGGCGGTGCCCGGCTCGTCGAAGTCGGTCATCTCGTTGTTCAACAGGATTCCGGTGTGGCGAACGACGACCGAGCTGCCGTAGCGCTGCTCGACCGTGCAGGTGACCGCCACCGCGTTCCCGGCGGCGTCGACGACGGAGATGTGCTGCGTGTGCGTCCCCGCCGTGGCGCCGCCCGGAGGTCGGGGAGTGAACCCGGCGAATGGCCCGGGCGGGTAGTCCTTGGCTGTGTCGAGGTCGATGTCGCTTCGGCGGGTCCGGGCGTAGTCCTTGGAGATCAGCTGGCCGGTCGGGACGTCGACGTAGGCCGGATCGGCCACATAGGCGTTCCGGTCGGCGACGGCGATTTTCTTGGCTTCGGCGAAAAGGTGGAGATGGTTGGCCGAGCCGGGGCGGAAGTCGCCCTGCCGGCGCCCCGCCAGATCGAACCCCTCGAGCAGGTTCAACAACTCGAGCACGACGATCCCGCCCGACGTCGGCGGGGGCACGGCGAGGATCTCGCGGCCCCGGTAGCTGCCCCGCAGCGGCTCCCGCCAGATCGGCCGGTACGACGCCAGGTCCCCGGCCGTCATGACGCCCCGCTCACCGTCGGGGGTCCCCGGCTTCTGGGAGCGCTCCATCTCGGCCACGATGGCCCTGGCGATCGGACCCCGGTAGAAGGCGTCCGGCCCCTGGTCGGCCAGCGTCCGCAGCGTCCGGGCCAGGTCGGGCTGGATGCGCTCCCTGCCGATCGGCCATGGCGCGGGAACGCCGCCGTCGTCGAGGTACAGCGCCCTGGATTGGTCATAGTCGTTGAGGCGGTCCTTCTCGCTTTTGACGGCCTCGGTCTGGAACGGTGTCAGCCGCACGCCCCGTTCGGCCAGGGCGATGGCCGGGCCGAGCAGCCGCGTGAGCGGCCGGGAACCGTACCGTCTGGCCGCTTCGGCCAGGCCGGCGACGGTACCCGGGACGCCGACCACCTGGTGGCCGGTCCCGGCGAACTGCCGGGGGACGGCCTCGAATCCGGACGCCAGCCTGGCCGGTGCGGTCTCCCGGAAGTCCAGCGCGGCGGCGGTGCCGTCGGCGCCCCGGTAGAGGAGAAACCCGCCGCCCCCGAGGCCGCACGACTCCTGGGCCACCACACCGACCGCCAACACCGTGGTCACCGCGGCGTCGACGGCGTTGCCGCCCTCGGCCAGCACTCGGATCCCGGCGGCCGACGCCTCCGGGGACGCCGAAGCCACCGCCCCGTACCGGGAGGTGAGCGCGTCGCGGTAACGGCTGCCGCGCACCCCGTACCCCGGCTCGATCCCGTAGGCGCCGCACATCTGGTTGGGATCCGTCCAACTCCCTTCCAGCAGCCGGTCGTCCCGGATGCGGGTGTTGCAACCGACCGTCGGATCACCACCGACGTAACGACGGACGTGGAGCCCGCCGACGTGGTCGACAAAGCCGTCGCAGGTGACCCGGCGACCATCGCCAGGCGACGCCCACACCCCGTTGAACCTGCCCGTGGCGCAGTCCATCGGCGAGGGGACGCACCCGTCGCGTCCAGGACGCGACGGAACGCACATCGGCGGTTCCGCCGCCACCGTCGACACCGGAGTGACCAGTGCCAGACCGGTCAGCGCCGCCAACAGCGCGGCCGCACGAGCCCTACGCATCCCGGGTTGCACGCCGCGACAAAGGCGAGGCGAGGACGCACCGACCCGCCGTCAAGGACGCTCGCCCACTGACCGTGCTGTATTGGAGGTTCCCGGTACGGCCCTCTTCAGATCCTGTCCGCTCCCCCACCGTGCACTCCTTCGGTCAGCCGGGGTCCAGGAACCTCCCTACCCCCGTTGCGGCCCGACGTCACCGTCGAGAGCGTCGCCCGGCCGAGCAGGGGCGATGGCAACCTCCGCCGCCAGCCATGGAACCGAGGCGAGGGCGTCCGGGCGGGCACCTCGACCCCGGTTTGGGCTTGATCGGCCGGCAGTGCGACCGGACGGGAGGTCGATGGGACTGACCGGTCGGCTGCCCCTCGACGTACCCCGCGTCCCCGCCGCCACAGTCGGACATCTCGTGCGTGACGCGGTTTGCAAGAATGGTGGCCGTGACGGCACATCCACCGGTGGTGATCGAAGCGGCCCTCAATGGCATGACCACCCGGGACCGCAACCCACACGTGCCCCGCACGGTGGACGAGATCGTCGATTCCGGGTTGGCGTGTGTCGACGCCGGGGCGTCGATCCTCCACAACCACAATGACGAGCCCAACTTCGGCGGCGCCACCCGCCACTGCGCCGAGCCCTACCTGACCGCCTGGCGCCGGTTGCTGCAGCGCCACCCGCAGCTGCTGCTCCATCCCACCACCGCCGGGGCGACCCCCGACAGCACGGTCGAGGAACGCTTCGCCCACGTGACGGAGCTGCACGAGGCAGGCGTGCTCGGGCTGGGCACCTGCGACGCCGGCACCATCGCCATCGCCTTCACCGGCGAAAACGGTGGCCCGCCGGTCGCCCTGTCCGAGACCTTCGGGAACACGGCCCGCGACGTCGATTGGGCCTTGCGCTGGTTCAAGGAGCGAGAGGTGCCGGTGCACGTGTCGATCTTCGAACCGGGCATGCTCCGGCTCATCCTCGCCCACCACCGTGCGGGATCGCTCCCGCCGGTGAAGATTCAGCTCTACCTCGGCGGGGACCGGATGCTCTTCGGCCTGGCCGCCAACGCCACCGGGCTGAACGCCTACCTGGAGATGCTCGAAGGCACCGGCCTGCCCTGGATGGCGGCCGTCATGGGCGGCGACGTCACCGGATCCGGCGTCGCCCGCCTGGCCATGGAGCGGGGCGGTCACGTCCGCGTCGGCCTCGAGGACCACTTCGCCCCACCCCGCACACCCCGAAACGACGAGCTGGTCGCCGAGGCGGTCGACCTCGCCCACGCCACCGGCCGGCGACCCGCCACCCCCGACGAGGTCCCCCAGATCCTCTGGGGAATGTGAGCCGGCTGGGGGCGGTGCGCGGTCGCCGCTCAGCAGGTGACCACGCGGGGCCGGTTGCCGCCGGCGGCGTCGAGGAGACGGCGGAGGTCGTCGGGGTCGCTGGTGTAGAGCGTCCGCACGCCGGGGCGGGCGGCCGCCAGGGCGACGGACGCGTCGACCACGTCGGCGGTGCCAGCTTTCGTACACAGCTCCCCGACCTGCTGGGCGAGCCCGTCGAAGGAGGCCGGTTCCATCCCTCCGAGCGCCCGGGCGAGACGGGCCCCTTCGGGGCCGCCCCGCCACGCCTGCGCCAACGCCGCCAGCGGAACCACGACCGTCATGTCTTCCTCCGCCGCTTCCTGGAAGCGCACCAGCATGGCCGGATCGCCCTTGTCAAGGGCGATGAGCGCCCCGGCGTCGAAGACCATCACGACGCCCGCTTCGTCGGGCGGGTCGCCCGTTGCCCGGAGGCCGGCTTCGGCGGCGACCCCGCCTGCGGCGTCCGCGGCGGAAGGCCCATCTCGCGGCGGGCCCGGGGCCGCACCTTCTCGGGGATCGGCCCGTGTTGCGCCTCGTGGTCATCACCCACCCGATTGTCGGGCGGTGTGCCCACGTCGACCGAGAGATCGTCGACGTGGTAGGCTTTGTTGATGTGACAACAAATGAGCTCAGCGCAGCGGCGAAGGCGGTCGTCCGGCGGAACACCGAAGAGGTGCAGAGCAAAGGGAACTTCGAGCTTTTCGAGGAGCTCTTCGCCGACGACTTCCTCGACCACACACCACAGCCCGGCCGGACCCCGGACAAGGCCGGCGCCAGGGCCTTGTACCACGTGCTGCGCGAGGCGTTTCCCGATTTCCGGGCCGAGATCCACTGGCAGGCCGCCGACGGCGATCTCGTCACGACGTTCAAGACCTACCACGGGACCCACCGGGGGTCGTTCTTCGGCATCGCCCCGACCGGGCGGGAGGTCCAGTTCGAGACGGTCGACGCCATGCGGGTGCGGGACGGGCAGATCGTCGAGCACTGGGGAGTGGCGAACCTGCTCTCCCTGCTGGAGCAGCTCGGCGCCGTCTCCCTGGCTCCGTAACGGTTGGTGAGGAAGATGCCCCGAGCCGTGAAGTTCACCCGTTACGGCGGATCGGACGTCCTCCGCCTGACTCCCGACTAGGCGATACGTCCCATGGCCGAACCCCGCTGGCTCGACCAACGCGAGGCCCACGTCTGGCAGGCCTACCGCGACCTGCAACGCGAGCTGCGAAACGCGTTGGATCGTCAACTCGTCCACGACGGCGGGCTCTCCGGGGCGGAATACGCCCTGCTGGTCCCGCTCTCGGAGGCGGCCGGCCGGTTCCTCCGGGCGCGGGATCTCGGCGCCATGGTCGGGTGGGACCGCAGCCGGATCTCCCACCAGCTCAGCCGGATGGAACAGCGGGGCCTCGTCACCCGGGAGCGCTGCACCGACGACGCCCGGGGGTCGATCGTGCGGTTGACTCCCGCCGGCCGTTCCGCCATCGAGGCCTCCGCGCCGAACCACGTGGCGACCGTCCGCCGCTTCTTCCTCGACCCCCTGTCAGCCGACGAACTCGACACGCTGGCCGCCCTCTTCGACCGGCTCCTCGCCGGACTGGCCGACACCGAGGACTGAACCCCCACGTCGGTCGGAGCCTGGGTGGTCGACCGGTGCCGAGCGGGCGGCTCCGGTTTTTCTGATCCGGAGGCTCCGATGGACCGGCTCGGGTCGCGCCACCACCACCACCCGGGGCGTGGACGTCCCGGTGCTCTCGATCCAAGGCAATTTCGATGGTGGATTCTGCGACTCGCCGGACTGCCCGCAGGCGGCCGACGAACCGAAGGCCTGGAGCCCCGGCGCAGAGCTGGAACTCCCCGTGATCGCCGACGCCGGTCACAACATCCACCTCCATCGGGCCGCCGCTCCGACCGAGTTCGCCTCCGTCCGGGCCTCGGTCGACCGCCGCTTCCATACCCGCTGACTCGGGGACTTCGCCTGGCGACCGACGCCGCAGCCCAACGGCGCGCTGGCGATGCCGGCCCATTTCGTCGCATCCGATCAGCGCTTGCGTCCGAGGTAGGCGGTGGCGGCCCGGGTCAGGCGGCCGCCGCAGCCGGTCCGCCAGCCGGGCGGTCGCCTCGTCGAGGGCGACACGGCCCTCCTGGCCGGGCCTCTGTGCCAATACAGGCTCCCTGACCAGAAGGGCGTCGGCGAAGGCTCTGCGGCCCCGGCCGGGTGAACGATCGGGCGCTAGACGGGGGCAGGGGCGCTGGCGTCGATGGCCAGGACACCCTGCCAGTCCAGAACACCCACGA
>JAUZEX010000180.1 GCA_030838815.1 Actinomycetota bacterium | reverse complement strand
CAGCTGGTCGCGGGCCTGATGGAGCAGGAGGGCCCCGAACCCGGCCGCCACCACGGTGGTGGTCAGCCCGAAGACGAGGGCCAGCCGGACCCGCAACGTGCGGGGGCGGAGCATCGCGTGAAGAGTCCGCTAGGGATTGAGGCGGTAGCCGACGCCCCACACCGTCTCGATCGAGTCCCGCCCGAAAGGCCGGTCGATCTTGTCGCGGAGGTAGCGGATGTACACGTCGACGACGTTGGAGTCGCCCTCGTAGGCGAAATCCCAGGCGTGTTCCAGGAGCAGCGCCCGGGACAGCACCTCGCCGGGGCGGCGCATGAACAGCTCCAGCAGCGAGAAGCCCTTCGGGCTCAGCTTCACGGTGGTGCCCGATCGGGTGACTTGCCGGGTGGCGGGGTCGAGTTCCAGGTCGCCGACCACGAGCCGGGTGGGCCGCTCGGTGGCTTGGCGGCGGACGAGGGCCCGCAGCCGGGCCGAGAGCTCCTCGAAGGAGAACGGCTTGGGGAGGTAGTCGTCGGCGCCGGCGTCGAGGCCGTCCACCCTGTCCTTCACGCCGTCGCGGGCGGTGAGGAGGAGGATCGGCGCCCAGCGTCCCTGGGCCCGCAGGGTGCGGCACACCTCGAAGCCGTCCGGCGGCGGGATCATGACGTCGAGCACGATGGCGTCGTAGTCGCACTCCGTCGCCATCCACAGCGCCTCGCGTCCGTTGTCGACGCTGTCCACGGCGTGGCCTTCGCGTTGGAGCGCGGCCTGCAGCAGCCGGGCCATCTTCGGCTCGTCTTCGACCACCAGCAGCCGCACGGCATCTCCGATGTGACGGGCCCAAGCGGGCGGGGCGTGGGGTTCGCCCGATCGTAACGGTGGCCGCCCGTCTCCTGACCGGCGCGGGTCGATCCGGATCAGCCGGGCACGATCCGGGCAGACCTGTCGCCCGACCGGCGACGGCGGGGTGGCGGGTACAGGAGGCTTCCCGAAGACCACGAATCCAGAGTTTCGTGCGCCCCTCTCGACGGATCCTGCTGGCTGGCCTCGCGCTGCTCCTGGCAGCGACGGCGTTCGCCGCCCAAGGCTCCGTCCCGGCCGGCTACGAAACGCAGAGCAGCGCCCAGCTGGCCAACGGCGTGGATCACGAGTCCCTGACGCTGCGTGACCCGGCCCAGTCCGTCCACGTCGCACGGGTGTCGCCCGGTGCCCCGGCCCGCCTCGTGGCGGTCAGCGGCCACGACGTCGTGGCCCACCAGGCCGGTGGCGGAGAGCTTCCCAGCGACATGTGCCGCCGGGTCGGATGCTTCGCCGGCATCAGCGGCGACTTCCACGATGCCGCCACCAACGAGCCGGTGGGTGGCGTCGTCGCCGGAGGGCGGCTCCTCCGCTCGCCCGTCCCCGGCCGGGCCCAGCTCATCGTCACCCGCGACGGACACGTGCAGGCCGGTCCGCTCGACTGGTCCGGCGCGGTCACCGCCAGCGACGGTCAGACCGTGGCCGTGGGCGCCATCAACGTCGACCCCCGCCCCGGCGACGTCGTGCTCTACACGCCCGCCTGGGGGGCGGACACGCCGGACGGCGCCGACACCGAGCTCATCGTGCGGTCCAGCGGGGCCATCGGCGCGATCGGGGCCACCACACCCCTGGAGATCGTCGGCGTCCGCAGCGACCCCGGCCCCATCCCCGCCGACGGCGCGGTTCTGGCCGCCAGCGGATCGGCGTCGGCGACCCTCCACGAACTCGCCGACCGGGCGGATGCCGGCCGCATCAGCCGCACCCTCTCGCTGCGCATCCGCACCGTCGTCGACGTTGTGGAGAGCCTCGGGGGCAACCCGCTGCTGCTGCGGGACGGGCAACCGGCCTTCCCCGACGTCGACGACAGTTTCACCCGCGCCCGCCACCCCCGCGCCCTCGTGGGCTGGAACCCGGCCGGGGAGGTCGTGCTGGTGACGGTCGACGCCGGCCGGGCCGACGCCTCGGGCATGACCCTGGCCGAAGCCGCCGATCTCCTCACCGGGCTCGGGGCCACCGACGGGTTCGGGTTCGACAACAGCGCCGCCACCTTCGTCGCCGGCGACGTGAAGAACCTCCCCATCGACGATGGCGACCCGGGTGCTCCGGCCCCGACCGGGGGCCGGGAGGTCGCTCCCGGGCACATGGAGCGCCCGGCGGTGAACGGCCTCATGGTCGTAGCGAAACTCCCCGACGCCCCGTCCACCCCGCCCACGACGACGAAGCCAGGATCGGGATCGGCCGGCAAGCCGGTACCGCCCCCCACCACGAACACCACCACCCCCGTCCGGCTGACCGTGGCCGGAGGTGGCCCGGCGCCGGCCACCGGGGGACTGGCCGCCCCCGTGGCGCCCGCCGCCGCCAAGCCCCTCCTGCCGAGCAGCGTCGGTGACATCCTGCGTAACCCCAGCCGGCCCCGCCGCCAGACCGACAAGCCCGGGAAGGTCAAGAAGACCAAGGACGGGGCCGCAGCCGAGCCGTCGATTCCCGACTGGAACGACATCACCGCCGCCCTCACGCCCGACGTCGTCGCCGGGAGC
>JAUZEX010000179.1 GCA_030838815.1 Actinomycetota bacterium | reverse complement strand
AGCTCGCGGCGATCAGCGTCACGGGCACGGATCGGCGCCCAGGGCCTGGGTGACTCGGGTGGACCCGACGGGCAAATGGCGCAGCAGGGTCCACCCATCGGGGTCCGCCGCCGCGCACCCGGGGGCGGGCACGGCCCAGTGGGCCGAGGCCCGGACCCGCACGACGACGTCACCGGGGCCGGACACGTTCACGGTGAAGCTGTCCGGTGCGATCTGGACGAGCGTGGCCGGGCCGCTGATGAGTCCGGGGCTGGCGTCGTAGCGCCAGACCTGCCAGTCGTTCGACCGCCAGACCGGCACGAGGTAGGGCAGCCCGCCGTCGAGCAACTGCGCCTCGGCCACGGCGGAGGAGTCGAGCGGGGCGCGGGCCAGCGCGACGTAGCGGACACCGAGGCTGGAGAGCCACTGCTGGTAGGAGGTGGCGTTGAGTGTGCCGTCGTAGAAGAGCGGGTTGAAGCTCATGTCGAGCTGCCGTTCCCACCCGCGGGCCAGTGACTGCGTGTCACCGACGTAGACCGATTCCCAATGGTGGTCGGTGACGGGAATCTCGATCCGGCTCGGTCCGCCGGGCTGGCTGCGCAGGAACGCCAGGAGCGGCGCGTAGTAGCTCACGCTGGTCGACTCGTCGCGGCCGGCGAGGGCGATCCCGTCGAACGCCGGATACCACTGCCACACCAGGAGCGGCACCGCCACCGCCACGAGCAGCCGTCGACGGGCGGGCCACAGCACACAGGCCAGGATCGGGCCGGCGCCGTACTGGGCCAACCGGGTGATGTTGCCGCCCAACGGGTTGGCGACGACAAAATCGACGACGCAGGCCAGGGCGTAGAGCATCGTGGCCCAGCGGAGAACCGCTTGTTTCCGGGGCAGTACGACCACGACGGCGAGACAGGCCAGCAGGGTCTCGGCCAGCAGCTTCCCCTCGAAGGGGAAGACACCGCCGGTCGGGAAGAGCACCGCGACCAGGGCCAACGGCGCGACCGTGGCGGCGAGCACCGAGGCCATCACGGACCAACGGGCCCGGCGTCGACTTCCCCAGGCCACGGTGGCCACGATCAGGAAGACACCCGCCACCGGGCTGGCCAGCGAGCACAGCAACGCCGATGCCGACGCCGGCCAGGGCCGTCGGCGCTGCAGACCGAGCAGGGCGCCGAGCCCGAACATGACGCCGAGGAAGAACGCCACCCGTCCCACCGCCAGGTTGGTCACGGTGGACGTGGCGAAGAACAACACGCCGGCCGCGGCCGACGAACCGAAGTGCGCACGGAGGAGACGGTCGACCAGGAACGCGCTGACCATCGACGTCACGACCGCCACGGCCAGCGGCCCCATGATCGCCCCGAGCACCGGCGTCAGCACGCTGTAATCAAGGGTGGCGTGCCCGCCAAACCACAGGTTGTTCCACAACACGAACCCGTGGTCGCGGAACAGGTCGGCGCGGAACACCTGGGCGGCCAGGTCCGCACCGCGCCAACCGCACAGCACCGCCAGCAACGACAAGGACCCGGCGACGGACACCGCCAGAACGGGCCAGCGCCGATCACGGCCCGGTTCGACGCCGACAACGTCGACCACCGGCCCTGCCGTTGTCATGGCGCCAGTGTCGACCCAGGCGCTGAATGCGACCTGGCAAAAACTTGTCAATTCCCTGTGTACCCGCCGTCCTTCAGCTGAACGGGCGTCAACAGATCAGCGGGAGGCGGCGTGGGCGGCCGGGCGCAGGGCGACGATGGAGCCGATATGGCCGATCTGGCCGCCGCCCACCTTGGGCCGGGCCGTCCGGCTGCCCGTCGAGCCCGAGCCGGTGAAGAGCATGTCCGAGGACTCGGTGGACGGATGCACGTCCCGTTCGGTGCGTTCCGAGAATCCGGCCGGCGGAGTGATCGGGTTCGGCGTCGGCCCTTCGACCGTGGTGAACATCACCAGCCTCGTCGGGCTGATCGATCCCACCGGCATCGACGGCACCACGATGGCCGCGCTCCCACCGGCGGCGGCGTGCCCGGCGCTGGCCACGATCGGATCCGCCCTATCGACATGGCGGTAGGCGAGAACGGCGCCGTTGGCCGCGCTGTCGCCGACCTTCCACACATAGCGGGACGGCTCGGAGGGGCCCGCCACCCGGTAGTAGAGCCACAGCCAGACGTCGTGTTCGGCCTTGTCCTGGCGGATCAGCTTCCAGCCGGACGGCGCGGTCGCCGCCCCTACCTCGTGCTCGGCCACACCGGCCACCAGAACGTCGCCCGGCGAGGTGCCGGCCGGGCGGGGCAGCACGAGGCTCCCGTTCTCCACCTTGTTGCCGGTGGCGCCGCCGACGAAGGCGGGGTCGGTCGACGCCGCCCGGGCGGGCACGGCCGTGGCCCCGGCGACCACCAGCAGCGCAGCGAGACCGGCGCCCAACGACGCGATCGTTCCCGGCTTCGTCCGTCGCATCGCTCCGTCCTTCCCTGCGGCAGGGCAAACATCGACAGCAACAACAGCCCCATCAGTATCAGCGAAGGATAGCTCCCCGGCCCACCGCAGGTCCGGTCGGTCGGAGACGAGATTCACCGCCGACGGGGACGGGTAGCGGATGACACATGGAGTTGAAGCAGGTTCTGGTCGGCCTCGACGAGTCAGCGGCGGCGGCGGCCGCCGCCCGCTGGGCGGCTGAAGCGGTGCGGGGGTCGGGCGGTGAGGTGGTGGCCGTCTACGGCCTCGACACGTCGGTGCCCCGACTGGCGGCGGACTCCCTCCTCAGCGGCCTCGGGGTGCCGCCCACCGACATCCACAACTGGAAAGAGGAGATCCGCCATCTCCTCCAGGACCGGTGGTCGCAGCCGTTGCGCGACGCCGGCGTGCCGTTCCGCACCATGGTGGTGGAGGGCGACCCCGTCCATGCGCTGCTGCGGGCCGCCCGGGACAACGACGTGGACCTCATCGTCGTCGGGCACGAGGGAGGCACCACGTTCCTCCACCGGCTCTTCAAACGGTTGAGCGACGAGCTGGTCGACCATGCCACCCGGCCGGTCGTCGTCGTGCCGTTCCACCCGTCGGGCCAAGCGTGACCGGGATCCGGTAGCCGCGGCCTCGCTCAGAGCGGGGGCCGGTGCCGGAGGACCACCTCGGTCCCGTGGAGGTGGCGGGCGACCGTTTCCAGCGCCCCCGGGCGGTCACCGGCGACGATCGCCGCCGCCAGCTCGGCATGCTCGTCGAGGATCCGGTCGATCCGGCCCGGGTCGCGGGCCAGCGCGCTCACACCCATCCGGAGCTGACGGTCGCGCAGCGAGGCGTAGAGGTCGACGAGGACCTGGTTGCCGGTGGCCGCCACCAGCAGACCGTGGAAGTCGCGGTCGGCCTCCGTGAAGGGCTCGGGTGACTTCCGCAGCTTGCGCTGCCGGGCCAGGGCGTCGCCGAGGCGAGCGCCGACATCGGCGTGGGCGCCGGAGCCGATGACCTTCTCGACCGCGAACCGCTCCACCAGGGCCCGGGTCTCCATCACGTCGTCCACCTCCCGGGACGACACCGGGACGACGAGGGCGCCCCGCTTCGGATACAGCCGCAGCAGGCCCTCGGCCTGCAGCCGGAGGAACGCTTCCCGCACCGGCGTCCGGGACACGCCGACCGCCGCCGACACGTCCCCCTCGGTGATCAGGGACCCGCCCGGATAGGTGCCGTCGAGAACCCTCGCCTTCGTGTGGGCGTAGGCGCTGTCGGTCGCAGTCACGGTCAGATCCTCCCCGACGTCGACTTCCCCTTGCAATGCGGGCGAGATAGATACATAATGAATGCAACACAGATCTCAGCAAGGCCGGTCCTGGAGGAGGCAGCCATGACGTCAACCCTCATCCCCACCATCGAAAACCCCACCGTCGAGAACGCCGGCGGCGGCCTGGCGGTCGGCCTGGCCGGCGAGGACTGGACCGGCGACGCCCGCTTCTTCGAGTACCACCAGGCGGTCGACCCGATCGGGTCCGGGGCGACGCCGCCGGTTCCGCTGCGGCGCTTCTCGGCGGTGGCCGGCGGCACGACCGGCGTGGTCCCGCTCGACCTGTCCGCCGACCTGGGGACGCCGTGGCCGGCCACCAGCCCCGCCCTGCTGGCCAGCTTCGTCACCGTGGCCGCCGGGGACCACCTCCCCCTGGCGCCGGTGGCCACCAGCGAGCTGTACTACGTCCTCCGGGGCCGCAGCCGCACGGTCATCGACCGGGGCGTCATCGACTGGCAGGAAGGCGACGTCGTCGTGCTCCCCGCCGGTGCCGGCGCCGTCCACGAGGCCACGGCCGACGCCACGCTCTACCACGTCAGCGACGCTCCCCTCCTCGCCTACCTCGGCGTCCGGCCGGCGCAGGCCCGGTTCGCCCCCACCCGGTTCGGACATGCCCGACTGGCCGAGGAGCTCGACCGCGTGGCGTCGGCCCCCGACGCCGCCACCCGCAACCGCATCTCCGTCCTGCTCGGCACGGCGGACCAGACCCAGACCCTCACGGTCACCCACACGCTGTGGGCCATGCTCGGCCTCGTCCCGGCCGGTGCCGTGCAGCGTCCCCACCGCCACCAGTCCGTGGCCCTCGATCTCGTGGTCGACTGCCGGCCCGGCTGTTACACACTGCTGGGCGACGACATCGACCCCGGCAGCGGAGCCATCGTCGACCCCGTCAGGGTCGATTGGGAGCCGGGCTCGGCGTTCGTGACCCCTCCCGGGATGTGGCACTCCCACCACAACGAATCCGGCCGGCCGGCCCGCATCCTGCCGATCCAGGACGCCGGCCTGCACACCTACCTCCGCAGCCTCGACATCCGCTTCCAGCGCTGAAGGCCGGGCCTGGCGCCGCCGCCCGGATGCCCGCTCAGCGGGACGGGCGGCGGGACTTTGCCAGGGCCGACGGGAACCGGGCCGCGATGCGGACGCCGCCGAGCCAGGCGGTGTGGCGGGCGGCCTCGGCGTCGAGCGCCGCTTGCGCCTCGGCGCCGACGTCCTCGAGCAGGTGGACGGCGACGTCGCCGG
>JAUZEX010000173.1 GCA_030838815.1 Actinomycetota bacterium | reverse complement strand
TCACGAGATTCCGCCTGGCCAGGGGCACAAGGTCGTGGTGCCCCTGGCCGCACCCGAGCTGCGCCGCCACTGGCACAGCGGCTGCTGGAGCCAGGTCCGGCCCTAGAAGGCGCCCTCGATCACCTCGAGGTCGGGCTCCAAGCCCGGCCGCAGGGTCACGCAGGCGACGTCGAAGCGCAGGTCGGCGAAGCGCCCCGACGGCGGCTGCTCCCCCAGCCACCGGGCAGCCAGGCGCCGGAGGCGGCGCTGCTTCTCGCCCGTCACCGCTTCGGCCGGGATCCCGAAGCCGGTGCCCGTCCGGGTCTTGACCTCGCAGAAGACGACGCAACGGGCCCGGGCGGCCACGAGGTCGAGCTCCCCGTCGCGGCAGCGCCAGTTCCGGCTCAGCAGGGTGTAGCCCTGGCTCGTGTACCAGGCGGCGGCGAGCTCCTCGCCCCTGGCGCCGAGATCGAGCCTCCGCCGGTCGACCGGCGGCCGAGGCCCATCAGTCGGAGAGATCAGATCTCCTTGCCAGCCAGTTCCTCCACGTTGACGTCCTTGAACGTCACGACGTGGACATCGGAGACGAACCGGGCGGGGCGGTACATGTCCCACACCCACGCGTCGTGGAGGTGGACGTCGAAGTACACCCGTCCGCCCTCGTTCCTGACCTCCATCTTCACGTCGTTGGCGAGGTAGAACCGGCGCTCCGTCTCCACCACGTAGGAGAACATCGGCAGAACGTCGCGATACTCCTTGTAGAGCTGGAGTTCGATCTCGGTTTCATACCGCTCGAGGTCTTCCGCGCTCACCGACTCCTCCCCATCCGCCTCAGTGTAGAAGAACCCGTTCCCACCAGCACCGGAAGGGCGGCGCAAAGGCCCCTGAAACTCCCCGTCACAAGAACCCCAGCCGCGTGACGGGCCAGATCCGCAGGATCGCCCGCCCGACGATCTTCGATTTCTTGATGGGCCCGAAGACGCGCGAATCCGACGATCGGTTCCGGTTGTCGCCCATCACCCAGAGCTGGCCCTTCGGGATCGTCTTGGGCGGAAAGTCGCCCACCGGTTCCTCGGCCAGGTACGGCTCGACCAGCTGCCGCCCATTGATCAGGATCTTCCCGTTCTTGCCCTCGACCGTCTCCCCCGGCAGGCCGATCACCCGCTTGATGAAGTCCTCCGTGGACGGCTGACGCAGCCCGACGCTCTCCAGGACGGTGTGGATGACCCGCGACGGCACCGAACGGTTGCTGCCCTTGGCCTGCGTCTCGAAGGGGGAGGTGAAGACCACGATGTCGCCCCGCCGCGGCTCGTGGAGATGGTAAGACACCCGGGAGACGAGCACCCGGTCGCCGACCTCGAGCGTGTGGACCATCGATTCGGACGGGATGAAGAAGGCCTGGGCGACGAAGGTCTTGACCAGGAAGGCGATGACGAACGCCACGAGCAGGAGGACGGGGAGCTCGCGCAGCAGCGAGCGGGGCTTCGGCGGGGGCTCTTCGACGGGGGCGGGCCCGCCAGCCTCGGGGATGACCGCCGGCCAGCGCGACCACGGACGGCGAGAACCGCCCGGCGGCGGCCTGGCAGGATCGCCCTCCGGGTCGGGTTTGCCCCCCGAGAGGGACGGGTCAGCCTCCACGCCCAGACCTCGGTCGGTCAGAACCGCTTCTCCTTGACCTTGGCCGCCTTCCCCACCCGGCCCCGCAGGTAGTAGAGCTTCGCCCGGCGGACGTCGCCCCGGGTGAGCACCTCGACCCTGGCGAGGATCGGGGAGTGGACGGGGAATGTCCGCTCCACCCCCACCCCGAAGCTCACCTTCCGAACGGTGAACGTCTCCCGCAGCCCACTGCCCTGCCGGCGGATGACCACCCCCTGGAAGATCTGCACCCGTTCCCGGCTGCCTTCGACGACCCGGACGTGGACCTTCAGCGTGTCGCCGGGCCCGAAATCAGGGATGTCGTCGCGGAGGGAGGCGCGGTCGACAAGGTCGGTGCGTTGCATGGTGAGGCTCCTGCCCAAACAGAAGGGAATTGCGAACGGAGGGGAACACCCCAGTGTAACTACTGGAAAGGGTCCTCCTCCAGCAGGGCCCGTTCGGCGTCCGACAGACCCCGCCGCTCGAGCAGGTCCGGCCGGCGGTCCCTTGTCCGCCGGAGGGCCTCGGCGTGGCGCCACCGGGCGATCCGGCCGTGGTCCCCGGACCGGAGGATGGCCGGCACCTCGAAGCCCCGGAAGCTGGCCGGGCGGGTGTACTGCGGGTACTCGACGAGCCCGTCGGCGAACGACTCCTCCCCCGCCGACGCCTCATTTCCCATGACCTCGGGGAGCAGCCGGGCCACCGCCTCCACCACCACCAGGGCGGCCGCCTCCCCGCCCGCCAGCACGTAGTCGCCGACCGAGAGCTCGCCGTCGCAGAGGTGGTCCGCCACCCGCTGGTCGACGCCCTCGTAGCGGCCGCACAGGAGCGAGAACCCGCTGGTCCCGGCCAGTTCGGCCGCCACCTGCTGGTCGAAGGGGCGGCCGGCGGCCGAGAGCAGGAACAGGGGCCGGGGCGGCTCGACGGACTCGACGGCGATGAAGAGAGGCTCCGGCATCATCACCATCCCCGCCCCGCCCCCGAAGGGAGCGTCGTCGACCGTCCGGTGACGGTCGGTCGTCCAGTCCCGAGGGTCGTGGAGGCGGACGTCGATCAGGCCCCGCTCCCGGGCCCGGCCCAGCACCGAGGCCGACAGCGGCCCGTCGAAGAAGCCGGGGAAGAGGGTGAAGACGTCGACCCGCACCGGCGGTCAGTCGAGGAGCCCGGCCGGCGGGTCAACGACGACCCGGCCCGCCGCGGTCTCGACGATGAAGACCATCGGCACGAGATGGCCGCTCTCCAGTACCAGGAGGTCGGACGCCGGATTGGCCTCGACCGCCGCCACGCGGCCGAGCACCCGGCCGGCGGGGTCGAGGAGCTCCGAGCCCACCAGCTCGTGGACCCACAGCTCGTCGGGGTCGTCGTCGTCGTAGTCGAGGCGGTCGCCGGTCAGGACGGTGTCCCGCATCCGTTCGGCCGTGTTGCGGTCGTCGACACCCTCGAAGCTCACGATCCACCGGGCCCGGCTCACCCGGCCGGCCGGGTCGGGCCCGCCCTGGGGGCTGGCCCGCCGGACGGGCAGGGCCCGGTCCCCGGCGTAGAGGACGGCGCCGGAGGAGAACCGCTCCGGCCGGTTGCTCACCGCCTCGACGACGACCTCGCCCCGGATGCCGTGGGCCTTGACGATGCGGCCGACCTCCAAGCGGCCTTCGGCCGCCCCGAGAGGCTTCGAGGCGCCTGCGGCGCCGCTGACTTCCTGGTCCGACAGAACCCAAGCCTCGCTTCGCTCGGCGGTTCTGTCGGCTAGTCGACGATGTCGAGGCTCGCCCGCACGCCCTCTTTGGTGCCGGCGGCGGCCACGACCTGGCGGAGGGCCTGGGCGACCCGGCCTCGACGCCCGATCACCTTGCCCATGTCCGACGGCGAGACGTGAAGGCGCAGCTCCACCTCGCCGCCCCGGCGCTCCGACGTCTCGACGAAGACCCCGTCCGGGTCGTCGACGATGTTGCGGGCGACGTACTCCAGGACACCCTTGGGGACGCCGCCGACGATCCGGTTGCCCTCGGCGCCGATCTCGACGTCGTCGTCCTCGACGTCGTCGTCGTCCTCCATCGACAGGTCGAGATCGTCCTCGTCGTCGAACTCGTCGCTCGAGTCGGCCCCGAACTCCTCGTCGGAGGTCACTTCTTCGCTGCCTTGTGCTGCTCCCAGGCCCCGGAGATCGTCAGCAGCCGCTGAACCTGCTCCGTGGGCTGGGCGCCCTTGCTGAGCCACGCCAGCGCGCGCTCGTTGTTGATGTCAACGAGGGGAGGTTCCTCCCGGGGCCCGTACTTCCCGATGATCTCCACGAAGCGCCCGTCGCGGGGAGATCGGGCGTCGGCCACGACCACCCGGTACGTCGGCTGCTTCTTCTTGCCCATCCGCATGAGGCGGATTTTCACCACGGGACTACCACCTTTTCCTTCAACGGCAACCTGCAGAGGTTACAGGCTCGCTACATGCCCGGCATGCCCGGCTTGCCCGGCGGCCCGGGGAAGCGCGGGCGCTTCCCGCCCCCGCCCGTCATCTGCTTCATCATCCCCTGCACCATCTTGAACTGCTTGAGGAGGGCGTTGACGTCCTGGGTCGTCGTGCCACTGCCCTGGGCGATGCGCAGGCGGCGGGAGCCGTTGATGATCGTGATGTCGTTGCGCTCGGCCGGCGTCATGGACCGGATGATCGCCTCCACCTTGCCCAGCTCCTTGTCGTCGATCTGGGTGTTCTTCAACTCCTTGGGAAGGCCGGGCAGCATCCCGATGATGTTCTGCAGCGGGCCCATCTTCTTTACCTGCTGCATCTGCTCCAGGAAATCGTCCAGGCCGAAGCTGCCGCTGCGGAGTTTGCCGGCGGCCTTGACCGCCTGCTCCTGATCGAAGCTCTCCTCGGCCTTCTCGATGAGGGTCAGCACGTCGCCCATCCCGAGGATCCGCCCCGCCATCCGGTCGGGGTGGAAGGGCTCGAAGTCGACCAGCTTCTCACCGACGCCGGCGAAGAGGATCGGCTTGCCGGTGACCTCTTTGACCGACAGGGCGGCGCCGCCCCGGGCGTCGCCGTCGAGCTTGGTCAGCACGACACCGTCGATCCCGACCGTCTCGGCGAAGGCTTCGGCGACGCTCACCGCCTCCTGGCCGGTCATGGCGTCGACGACGAGCAGGACGTTGTCGGGCTGCACCGTCTCGCGCATGCGGCGCAGCTCGTCCATCAGCGCCTCGTCGATCTGGAGCCGACCGGCGGTGTCGACGACGATTACGTTCTTGCCCAGCCGCCCGGCCTCGTTGCGGGCGTTGCGGGCCACCGACACCGGGTCGGTCGGCTCGCTGTAGACGGGCACCCCGACCTGCTCGCCGAGCACCTGCAGCTGGGTCACGGCCGCCGGCCGCTGGAGGTCGGCCGCCACCAGCAGCGGCTGGAGCCCCTGGCTCTTCAGATGGCGGGCGAGCTTGCCGGCGGCCGTCGTCTTCCCGGAGCCCTGGAGGCCGACGAGCATCACCACGGTCGGCGGCTTCGGGTTCATGGTCAGCTTGCCCGTCGTCCCCCCGAGGGTCGTGACCAGCTCCTGGTGGACGATCTTGATGACCTGTTGGGCCGGCGAGAGGCTCTTGGACAGGTCGGCGCCGGCCGCCTGCTCCTTGATCCGGCCGATGAAGGTCTTGACGACCTTGAAGTTGACGTCCGCCTCCAGGAGAGCCAACCGGATCTCCCGGGCGATCTCGTCGACCTCCTTCTCCCCCAGACGGCCCCTGCCGCGCATACGGGTGAAGATGGACTCGAACCGGTCGGAGAGGGAATCGAACATGAGTGCCGAAGTCTAGGGCGAGGCGGCCGTCAACGAACTCGAGGCTACGCGCCCGGGGCGATGGCCAAAGCGCGAAAGTCAACGAACTTGTTATCGAAATGGGGGTCGGTCGCGGGGCCGCCACAGTCGTCGTCTTTGCCCCTGCGCTCGACGTACATGGAAGCGGGTGCGCACAACACGCCGCCTCCGGGGTTGACGATGCGGTAGCGCCGGTCGCCGACCTTGTAGACGACCTCGATCCCTCGGACCCGGCCGACGCCCGCACCAGTGGCCCGTACT
>JAUZEX010000149.1 GCA_030838815.1 Actinomycetota bacterium | reverse complement strand
CCCCGCAGGAGGCCCGCATCGCCCGTCTGGCGGCAGAGGGCGCCTCGAACCCCGACATCGCCGACCAGCTCTACGTCAGCCGGCGCACCGTCGAGTCCCACCTGACGAAGATCTATACCAAGCTCGGGGTCAGCTCCCGGACCCAGCTGGCGTACCTGATCCTGCGTCACGACTGAGCGCCGTGGGGCTTGCCCCCCGGCCTCAGCGTTGGTGGCGGCGGGCCCCTCGGGCCTGCCGCCAGCGGCGCGACCGGGTCTGTCGCCCGGCGGAGCACGCATGTGGAGTTCACCGATGCGAACGGCGGGGTGTGATCCGTAGCGTGGCCACCGGTTGGACGCGTCCGGCGTCCCACCGGAAGGGACGATCACCGATGAACACGTTCCTCTGGACGGTGGCGGGCCTGCTCGCCGTCGTCTTCCTCGCCGGCGGGACGATGAAGCTGACCCAGCCCAAGGCCAAGCTGGCGGCGACCGGCCAGGGCTGGGTCGAGGACTTCTCCGACAATGCGGTGAAGGGCCTCGGCCTGCTCGAAGTGCTCGCCGCGATCGGCCTGATCCTCCCCGCGGCGCTCGACATCGCCCCGGTCTTCGTCCCCCTTGCCGCCACGGGCCTGGGCGTGATGATGGTGGGTGCCGCCCTCACCCACGCCCGGCGCAGGGAGTTTCCGAACATCGCCGTGAACACCGTCCTGCTGGCGCTCGCCGCCGTCGTGGCCTGGGGTCGCTTCGGGCCTCACAGCTTCTGATCAGTGATGCCACCCACACCGAACAGAAAGGAATCAAGGTGATCGACACCACCGTTGATGTCAGGGAACGGGATGCTGCCCTCGTCGAGGACGCCGGGGAGAGAAGGATCATGGGCTTCCCCGTCATCGAGGCCCTGCCGTCCGCACATGCACCGTATGCGCAGGTCGATCCCTTCATTCTGGTGCACGAAGCGCGCCTCCGCCTGACCCCGGAATTTGCGGGGATGGACACCAAGCACCCGCACCGAGGGTTCGACAACCTGTGGTACATACTCGAAGGTTCGGCCAGCACGGGTCACAGCACCGGCCCCGGCGGGGCCATCGAGCGGGCCCGGTTGGCCGAGGGTTCGTTGCTGATGCTCAGGACGGGCCGTGGTGTCTGGCACGCCGAGGCGGTGGGAGCGGACGAGGTCGCAGAGGGCTCAGCCGGCAGCGAGTTCCGCGGCGTGCTCTTCTGGGTCAACCTCCCCCGGAAGGACAAGCAGGTCGACCCAACCGCCCGGGTGGTGGAGCCAGACGAGATCCCGGTGCGCCGGGAGGGCGACGCCACCATCCGGGAGCTGGTCGGTGGTGACTCTCCGGTCCGGCTGGGAACGCCTGCGCTCATCCTCGACATCGAGCTGCCGGCGGGAGGCCAGGTCACGACCCCTCTGCCGCCCGAGTTCCAGGGCTTCGCCTATGTGCTCGGCGGCGAGGCTGCCTTCGGGGCCAACCGGCGCAGGGCGCAGCCTACCCAGCTGGTCGTTCTGGGCCCCGGTGGCTCATTCCCCGTCACCGACGCTGCGCCGGGTACCCGGTACCTGTTGATGGCCGGGCAACCCATCGGCGAGGCCCCCCACTTCAACGGACCGTTCGTGGACTAGCTGGACCTCGGCCATCTGGCGCACCAGGAAGGCACGATGAGGACGGACGCATTCGCTGGGCGATCAGCAGAGCCGGGACGGATGTGACGACGACCCGGCGTCGGTTCCTCGCGTCGCTGGGCACGACGGCGGCCGGGCTGTTGCTGGTGCCGTCCAGGCAGTGGCTCGCGGTCGCGTCGTCGGCGGGTCGGTTGCGGGCGATACCCCATCCCCTCTTCCGGGAGCCGATCGCCGACCCGACCGCCATCCCCAGGTTCGTCCAACCCCTGGCGGTTCCCGGGGAGCTGGGGACGAGGATCGATGCCACCGCCGGGGGCGTCCTGTCCATGACCATGGCGGAGACGGTGCAGGATGTCCTCGGCCTGGGGATCGGCACTCCGGTCTGGGGATACGGCCTGGCCGGTCGCCCGGTCACGTGGCCGGGTCCGACGGTGATGGCGGCGCGCGATCGTCCCCTGCAGGTCCGATGGGTGAACCGGCTGCCGAAGCGCCATCTCGCTCCTGTCGACGGCACGCTCCACTGGGCCTTCAGCCACAACGGGCATTCCATCCGGACGGCGGGTGTGCCAGCGGTCCCGCATCTCCACGGCGGCCACGTCGATCCGGCCTACGACGGGGGCCCGGAGCAGTGGTTCACCGCCGCAGGGGTCACCGGACCCGACTTCGTCACCGACACCTACGTCTTTGACAACGACCAGGAGGCGGCCACCCTCTGGTACCACGACCACACGCTCGGGATCACCCGCCTCAACGTCTACGCCGGCTTGGCCGGGTTCTACCTGCTGCGGGACGAGCGGGAAATGGCGCTGATCGAGTCCGGCGGGCTTCCCGCCGCTCCCCACGAAGTCGAGCTGGTGATCCAGGACCGCATGTTCTACCCGGACGGCCGCCTCGCCTATCCGGACGCCCCAGGACTCTCGCCGATGTGGCCCGGGGGCCCCTCCCAGGTGATGGACTTCTACGGCGAGGTCATCGTGGTCAACGGCCGGTCATGGCCGTACCTGCGGGTGGAACCCCGGCCCT
>JAUZEX010000133.1 GCA_030838815.1 Actinomycetota bacterium | reverse complement strand
TGGCCGCCAACGGCCTGGCCGCCCAGGCCTTCCTCAACACCAACAACGCGGCGGCGGCGGCCATGCTCGGCTGGCTGGTGGTCGAACGGGTCAAGGGCGGCCACGCCACCACCCTCGGGGCGGCGTCGGGCGCGGTGGCCGGGCTCGTGGCGATCACCCCCTGCGCCGGCTACGTCGGCGGCATCTCCCCCATCCTCATCGGCTTCGCCGCCGGAGCGGTCTGCTTCCTGGCCATCCAGCTCAAGTTCCGGCTCGGCTATGACGACGCCCTCGACGTCATCGGTGTCCACCTCGTGGGCGGCATCCTCGGGTCGCTCATGGTGGGCCTCTTCGCCGACAAGGCCGTCAACCCGCTCGGGGGCGACGGTCTGTTCTTCGGGGGCGGCCTCGAGCTGCTCGGCTACCAGGCCGTGGCGGTGCTGGCCACCCTGGTCTGGTCCGGGTCCGTCTCCTTCGTGCTGGCCAAGGTCATCTCGGGAACGATCGGGCTGCGCTGCACCGATGAGGAGGAGGCCGTGGGCCTCGACCTCACGCAGCACGCCGAGACGGCATACTCCTTCGGTGAGCTCGGGAGCATGGGGAGGACGGGGTGAAGCTCATCACCGCCATCATCAAGCCGTTCAAGTTGGACGAGGCCAAGGAGGCCCTGCGCGGCCTCGGCGTCGCCGGCATGACGGTCTCGGAGGTGCAGGGCTTCGGCCGCCAACGGGGTCACACCGAGGTCTATCGGGGCACGGAGTACACGGTCGACTTCGTACCCAAGGTGCGGGTCGAGGTCCTCGTCGACGACAGCGAGGTGGAACGGGTGGCCGGCGCCATCGTGTCCGCCGCCCGCACCGACAAGATCGGCGACGGCAAGGTGTGGGTGACGCCCGTGGAGCAGGTGATCCGCATCCGGACGGGTGAGATGGGACCTGATGCCCTGTAGTGACTCCCTGACCGGGAAGGCCATCCGGGCCGACCGTGACGCGCTCTTCGCCGATACGTCGCTCCACGGCAAGTCCTTCTGCCGGGCCTACTCCAACCGGGCCGACGCCTGGCTGACCACCCTCCTCGGCTCCGAGCGCGACGTCGCCCTCGTCGCCGTGGGCGGCTACGGGCGGGCGGAGCTGGCCCCGGGCAGCGACCTCGACGTCGTGCTCCTGCACAAGGGCCGCCCGAGGAGCGACAGCGACGTGCGGGCGCTGGCCGAGCGGATCTGGTACCCGCTGTGGGACGCCGGCCTCAAGCTCGGCCACGGGGTCCGCACCGTGAAAGAGGCGCTGGCGCTGGCCGCCACCGACCTCGACACCGCCACCTCGTTCCTCGACGTGCGCCTCATCGCCGGCGACTCGAGCCTCAGCGACGATCTCGCCCGCCGGGCCGAAGCCCAGTGGCAGAGCCGGTCCGACCGCTGGCTGGCGCTCGTGGGAGCGGCGGTGGCCGAGCGCCACGAGCGGGCCGGTGAGGTCGCCTTCCTCCTCGAGCCCGACCTCAAGGAGGGCCGGGGCGGACTGCGCGATGTCCACGCCCAGCACTGGGCCGAGGCCGCCCGCCGCATCCTCCTCGAAGGCGACGAGGCCACCCTGGCCTCGGCCTACGAAACGCTGCTCGGTGTGCGGGTGGCGCTCCACCGGCGGACGGGCAAGGCCTCGGACCGGCTGCTCCTCCAGGAGCAGGACGGGATCGCCGCCGACCTCGGCTACGCCGACGCCGACGCCCTGATGGCCGAAGTGGCGGCCGCGGCCAGGACCATCGCCTGGACCAGCGACGAGACCTGGGACCGGATCCTGTCCTCGGTCAAGGGGCCGAGAGGCCGGACCGCTCCGGCCGACCGTCACGTCGGCCCGGGGATCGTGATCCGCGACGGCGTCGTCGAGCTGACCGCCGAGGCCGAACCCCTGTCCGACCCCACGCTCGTGCTGCGGGCCGGGGCGGCCGCGGCCGAGGCGGGCCTGCGGATCTCCCGGGCCGCGATCGACCGACTGGCGGTGGAGGCGGCGCCACTCGGCGACCCCTGGCCGGAGGAGGCCCGGCTGGCCTTCGTCCGCCTGCTCGGCGCCGGGGCCGCCGCCATCCCCGTCATCGAGACCCTCGACCAGCGAGGGCTCATGACCCGTACGCTCCCCGAATGGGAGGCCGTCCGGAACCGCCCCCAGCGCAACGCCTACCACCGCTTCACCGTCGACCGGCACCTGTGCGAGACGGCGGCCGAGGCGGCCCGGCTCACCAGCCGGGTCCGGCGCCCCGACCTCCTGCTCGTGGGGGCCTTCCTCCACGACATCGGCAAGGGCCACCCGGGCGACCACAGCGAGGCCGGCGTCAACCTCGTCGACAAGATCGGCCCCCGCATCGGGTTCCTGCCCGACGACATCTCCATCCTGAAGACCCTGGTGCGCCACCACCTGCTGCTGGCCGAGACGGCCACCCGCCGCGATCTGGCCGACGAGGCCACGATCTCGGCCGTGGTCGCCGCCGTCGGCAACCAGACGACGCTCGAGCTCCTGGCCGCCCTCACCGAGGCCGACTCGCTGGCCACCGGGCCGGCGGCCTGGGGCTCGTGGAAGGCCGGCCTGATCGCCGAGCTGGTCGAGCGGACCGCTCCGGTGCTGGCCGGGCAGCGGGCCCGCACGGCTCCCGAACCGCCCCCCGACGGGACCGTCGAGCTCATCGCCCGGGCCAAGCTGGCCGAGGCGCTGGTTCTCGACGGGGAGGGCCCGTTGGTGACGGTGGTCGCCCCCGACCGTCCCGGGCTGTTCTGGCGGGTGGCGGGGACGCTGGCCCTCCACGGCCTCGACGTCGTCTCCGCCCGGGCCTGGTCGAGCGCCGACGGCTTCGCCATCGAACGCTTCCGCGTCCAGAGCGTCTTCGGCCGGACGCCGGACTGGTCGTTGGTCGAGTCGGACCTCAACCGGGTGCTGGCCGGCCGGTTGTCGCTCGAGGCCCGCCTGGCCGACCGGGCCCGCGACTACGCCAGCAGCCCCCGTCCGCCGTCCGCCGCCCCGGCCCGGCTCGAGGTGTCGGTCGACAACGACGCCTCCGACTCGGCCACCGTCATCGAGGTGCGGGCGCCGGACCGCATCGGGACGCTGTACCGGATCACCAAGGCCCTGGCCGAGCTGGAGCTCGACGTCCGGCTGGCCAAGGTGACGAGTCTCGGCCACGAGGTCGTCGATGCCTTCTACGTCGTCGACCACAGCGGGGGCAAGGTCACGGACGAGGATCACCTGCGGGAGATCCAGAGGGGCATCGCCGTCCATTTGGCGTGAACGGTCGGTACGCTTCGGGGCGGAGGGGAAATGCCCAGGAGAACCAGGATCGTTGGCCGTAGCCCCGAGACTGCACAGTTGGACGGGCAGGGGCAGCGCGCCGCGTCCGGAGAGTTCCGCTTCGTGCTGGTCGTGGGCGAGCCGGGGATGGGCAAGACCCGCCTCGCCGCCGAGTCGCTGGAGGACCGGCGGCGGGCGTCGATCGAGC
>JAUZEX010000132.1 GCA_030838815.1 Actinomycetota bacterium | reverse complement strand
GTCTTCCCGGCGCCGTTGGGCCCGACGAGGCCGATGCGCATCCCCCGCTCCACCACGAGGTTCACGTTGCGCAGCACCACGTCGTCGCCGTAGCCGGCTGTCACGTGCTCCAGCTCGGCCACGACCCGGGAGGCCCGGGGGGGCTCGGGGAACTGGAAGCGGGCCTTCACCTCCGACAGCGTCGGCACCTCGATGGAGTCGAGCTTCTCCAGCGCCTTGATGCGGCTCTGCACCTGCCGGGCCTTGGTCGCCTTGTAGCGGAACCGTTCCACGAACTTCTCGGCCGCCGCCACCTGGCGGGCCTGGTTGGCCGCCGCCGCCTGGGCCTGGGCGATCCGCTCCTCCCGCTGGGCGACGTACTCCACGAACCCGCCCACGAACTCGCTGATCCGGCTGTTGGCCAGCTCCAGCACCCGGTTGGCCACCCCGTCGATGAAATCACGGTCGTGGCTCACGAACAGGAGGGCGCCACCGAACGTCGCCAGCTGCTCCTCCAGCCAGGCGACGCTGTCCACGTCGAGGTGGTTGGTCGGCTCGTCGAGCAGCAGCACGTCGGGCCGGGCCACGAGGATCCGGGCCAGCGCCGCCCGCATCCGCCACCCACCCGACAGCTCCGCCAGCGGCCGCACACGGTCGGGCTCCGTGAACCCCAGCCCGGCCAGCACCCGGTGAGCCTCGGCCTCGACGGCGTAGCCCCCCTGCTGCTCGAAGGCCGTCTGGGCGTCGCCCAGCTCCCGGAGGAGCCGGTCGTGCTCCGCACCGGTGGTGGCGGCCACGCCGTGTTGGAGCTCCTCGATCCGCTGGGCCAGGTCGACGACCCCACCAGCCCCGCGGAGCGCCTCCTCCAGCGCTGAACCGTCCGGCGCCTCGGTGCGGTCCTGGGGGAGGTAGGCCGTCGTCAGGGCCGACGGGCGGGTCACCGTGCCGGTGTCGGGGCGCTGCTCCCCGGCCAGGATCTCGAGCAGCGTCGTCTTGCCGGTGCCGTTCCCGCCGACCAGCGCCACCCGCCGCCCCGGGGTCAACGTGACGGTGACGTCCGAGAAAAGGACGCGCTGGCCGTGCGCTTTGGACAGGCCCGAACCGGTGAGCACCTCCTCAGGCTAAGGGCCCCGGACCCTCCGCCAGGGACGGGAGTCGAACCGTCCCCGCCTCCAGGATGGCGGCCAGCGCCGACGGAGGCATCGGACGGGCGAAGTGGTAGCCCTGGCCGAAGACGCAGCCGAGCGCGGTGAGCGCCTCGGCCTGCGTCGGCGTCTCGACGCCCTCGGCCACGGTGTGCAGCCGCAACGAGCGGGCCAGCGCCACGATGGCCGCCACCAGCGATGCCTGCTCGTCCTTGACGTCGATCTCGTGCACGAAGGCCCGGTCGATCTTCAGGATGTCGATGGGGAAGCGCTGCAGGTAGCTGAGTGACGAGTACCCCGTCCCGAAATCGTCGACCGCCAGCTTGACCCCCAGGGCCTTCAGGCCGGCGAGCCTGATGATGGCGGCGTCGGCGTCGTTCATCATCGCGCCTTCGGTGATCTCCAGGACGAGCGTCGACGGCGGCAGCCCCGACAAGACGAGAGCCTCGTTGACCTCGTCGATCAGATCGTCGGCCTGGAGCTGCCGGGGCGACAGGTTCACGCTCACCTTCAACGCGGCGGAGTTCGGATACTGAAGCTGCCAGGCCCGAGTCTGGACGCAGGCGGCGACGAGGACCTGGCGACCGAGCTCGGCGATCAGGCCTGCATCCTCCGCCACCGGGATGAAGGTGGCCGGCGGTACCTGGCCCCGCTCCGGATGCCGCCACCGGACGAGCGCCTCGACGCCGGTCAGCTTCCCGGTGACTATGGTGACAACCGGCTGGTACTCCAGCGTGAGCTCGTGGCGCTCGAGCGCCTTACGGAGATCGGCCTCGAGCTCCATCCGCTCCAGCGCCGCCCGGTGCATCGCCGGCTGGAAGGTCTCGTGCCGGGCCCGGCCCCGCCGCTTGGCCGTGTACATGGCAATGTCGGCGTTGCGGAGCAGCTGCCCGCTGTCGACGCCCGGCTCGTCGAAGGCGATGCCGATGCTGGCGCTGATGAACACCTCGCGGCCGGCGACCGGGAACGGGCGCTGCATGACGGAGAGGATCCGGTCGGCCAGCAGCGTCACGCCGCTCGCGGTCTCGAGGTCCTCGGCGAGGACGGCGAACTCGTCGCCGCCGAGCCGGGCGACGGTGTCGCTGTCGCGCACGCAACGGCCGAGCCGTTCGGCCACCGCCACCAGGACCTGGTCGCCGGCGGTGTGACCGAGGCTGTCGTTCACCGTCTTGAAGTTGTCGAGGTCGAGGAAGACGACGGCCAGCCGGCCCGGCTGACGGGCGGTGCGGACCAGCGCATGGTCGATCCGGTCCCGGAACAGCGCCTGGTTGGCCAGATCGGTCAGCGAGTCGTGGAAGGCCTGATGGGCCAGCTCCCGCTCCAGCCGCGTATGGGCGGTCACGTCCCGGAAGCTCCACACCCGGCCGACCGTCGTGCCCTCGACCCGTTGCGGTTTCGAGTACCGCTCGACGATCCGCCCGTCAAGGAAGTTCAGCGAGTCGAAGCTCTCGCTGTCGGGATGGGCGTAGAGGTCGCTGACCTTGGCCAGGAAGGCGTCGGGGTCGCAGAGCTGGCCGACGACGGAGGCGAGGGCCCGCTCGTCGTCGCCTGACGCCAGTACCTCGTCGGGAATGCTCCACATCTCCACGAAGCGTTGGTTGAACATCGTGATGTGACCCTCGTTGCCGACCACGAGCAGCGCGTCGTTGGTGGAGTCAAGGGTCGCCGACAGCAGCGAGAGCGTGTGCTGCAACTGCGCCTCGGTCCGCTTGCGGTCGGTGACGTCGGCCATCGTCCCCGAGCTCGTCACCGGCCGCCCGTTATCCGAGGCGGTCACCTTCCCCCGCCGGTGCAACCACCGCTCCGTGCCGTCTCGCAGCCGGACCCGGAAGTCACTGGCTTCGAGCACGCTGCCACCCTGGGCGGCGTCGATCTGGCGCCCCAGCGCCTCACGGTCGGCAGGGTGCACCAGGTCGAGGATCGCCTCCGGAGTCGGCGTGAAGGTGGCCCGGTCGACCCCGAAGAGGCGGTAGAGCTCGTCGGACCAGGTGAGCTTCCCGCTCCCGAGGTCATACTCCCAGCTGCCGAGCCGGGCCACGGCCTGGGCCTCGGTCAGCTTCGCCTCCCGGTCCGCCGTCGCCTTCCACAGCACCTCGCTGAACTTCCACGACACCACGGCGGCGAAGCTCATGGCCCCTATGGAGAGACCGTGGATCCCGGCCCACAGCCACGGCCGCTCGATGGCCGACTCGTGGTTGAACACCGACGCCGGAGCGATCACCCCGGCCAGGCCGTGCTGGAGGACGACGTAGCCGACAGCCAGCACGAAGGGCAGCCAGTCCTGGTACAGCGTCACGACGCCGACCATCACGAAGTAGTGGAAATGGGCTTCGATCACGCCGCCGGACAGGTGGACGAGCACCGCCGAGCAGGTCAGCAGGCCGAGGGACGCGATCACCGTGCTGGCCCGCCGGCGGCGGCGTACCACCTCGGCCGCCAGCGGGAAATTGGCCACCAACCCGGCCTCGACGAGGCTGTGGAGCACGGTCTGGTGGCGCACCAGGGAGAAGACGAACAGGGCCGGCACGTGGGCCCACAGCAGCAGCAGGATGCTCCGGTGGCGCTCGGCCCAGACGTCATCGGGCAGCGAGCGGCCCCTGGGCAGGGCCGCCAAGAACTCAGCCCTCAACCCGCCCGGCGGACGGGCGGACACGGAAGTGCGCTCGTGTGGCACGCAGGGCACATCGTGACAGGTGCGTGACGCCTTTGTGAACCCCCGGAAACGGAATCAGCCGGAGCTATCGACCGTGTCCACCACCAGGACGTCGCACGGGGCGTGGTGGGAGACGTGGTTCGGGCCCGGACGGACATCGTCGCCCGGCACGAACGTTCACCGCCCGGACAGCCCGGTTGGGCCCGGCCGCAACGTCGGCGTCGACGGCGGTTCCTAGCCTCGATGGTGCATCCAGCCGCTGGGGACTGGGAGGCACACCGGTGCGACGTACCCCCCGAAGCCGCACGATCCTGGCCGCCGGCGCGGCGCTGTTCCTCGCCGCCGCGGCACTCGTCACCGCCGCCGCGCCGGCCGCCGCCGCCGGGCCCGTCCGGGTCATGCAGTTCAACATGTGCGGGGCCATGTGCAACCACGGCGC
>JAUZEX010000127.1 GCA_030838815.1 Actinomycetota bacterium | reverse complement strand
CGTGTCGAAGTAGGCCCGGTCCGGGATGACGACCAGCAGACCTTCGGTGTTCGGATCGCTGGCCTGCTCCTTGAGCAGTGTGCTGTGGTGGATGTAGTAGATCGGATGGAACCCGGCCCGGCCGCAGGCGCTGGCCACCCGCCCGATGGCGTTGCCGTCCATGGCCAGGCCGAAGACCTCGGCGCCGGCGTTCTTGGCCGCCAGACATTCGGCGGTGTAGTCCGGCTGCGCCAGCGACGTCTGGCGGCGGAAGACGAGGTCGTAGCCGAGTTTGGGAGCCAGCTCGGGCCAGAGCTTGTCGGCGTCGACGCAGAACTGCGCCTCCTGGCAGTTGAGGATGGCGAGCTTCTTCTTCCCCTGCGGGATGGTCTCCGCTGCCGCCGCCCGGATCATCGCCTCGACGTAGGGCCGGCCGGTGGTGAACTGCGGGAAGAACATCGGGCTTTCGTAGTACCACTGGGCGGCGCCGCTGTCGCCGATGACCGGGACGCGTGCCTTGTTGAGGTAGTCGATCGACGACTGGCCGGACAGCGGCGCGAAGTTGAACACGAAGGCGATCACGTGGTCGCGCTCGACCATCTGCCGGACCAGCTGCTGGTGCCGGGCGGGGTCGCCGCCGTCGTCGGCGTAGACGTGCTTCAGGAGGTGGCCTTTGAAGCCGCCGGCGGCGTTCACCGCCGCCACCCAGGCCCGCACCGCCGGCAGGCCGGGGCCGAGGGCGGCGCCGACGATGCCGCTGACGGTGCCGACGGAGCCGACGACGATCGGCGCCCCGCCCGCGGCCGCCGGCGTCCCCGGCGTCGCTCCGGTGCCGGGGGCGGCGCCCCCGCTGGGCGTCGGCGCCTGGGCCTGGCCGGCACGGGGCTGGGCGGCAGCGGCCGGGCCGCCCGCGTTGGCCGATTTGGCGCCCGCCGTGGGCGAGCCGGTCCCGGCGGCGCTCGAGGCCCGTCCCGGGGTGGCGGAAGCCCCGCCCGTCGACGCCGCTGCGGTCGACCCGGACCCCACCCCGGTGGTCGACCCACCCGCCGTCGGCGGGGCGGCGGCGGCCGCCGCCGCCGGATCTGCACCCGTCGCCGCTCCGGGGGCGGGCGCGCCGCTGACGGCACCCGTCCCCGCCTCGAGACCGCCGCCCGACGGGGCGCTCGTCTCGGTGCCGCGGTAGGCGGAGACGATCTGGGCCTTGTCGAGCCGGGTCCCGCAGGCGGTGCCGGCCAGCAGCAGAGCGAGGCCGAGCCCCACCCGGCCGCGCCACGAGTGTCGGTGCATAGCAGTCTCTCCGTCCTTCAGTGGTGCTGGCAACCGGGTGCGGTTCATGCGGCGTGCCCCCCGACGTCGATCCCGAGGTACTTGGCGAACACGTCGGCGGCGTCGAGCTCGTCGGGATCACCGGCGAACTGCACCGCTCCCCGCGAGAGGATGTACACGTAGTCGGCGATGCTGAGCGCCTTGTCGACGTACTGCTCCACGAGCAGCAGCGAGCAGCCCTGGCGGGCGAGGCGCTCGAGGAAGACGAAGATGTCGTCGACGATGCGGGGCGCCAGGCCCATCGAAACCTCGTCGAGGAGGACGACCTGAGGCGGGCGGACACTGGCCCGGGCCAGGGCCAGCATCTGCTGCTCGCCGCCGCTCATGGTGCCGGCCAGCTGGTTCATCCGCTCCCCGAGGCGGGGAAACGCCTCCACCGCCCGGTCGAACGCCGCGCTGTCGTCGCCGCCGGCGAAGACCCGGAGGTTCTCCCGAACCGTGAGGGAGCGGAAGATCCCCCGGCCCTCGGGAACGTGGCAGACGCCCCGCTTCACGAGGGCGTCGGCCGGTTCGCCGGTGACGTCCTCGCCGTCGAGCAGGATCGACCCGGCCTGGGGCGCCAGCAGCGCCGAGCCCACTTTCAGCAGTGTCGTCTTGCCCGCGCCGTTGGGGCCGAGCAGCGCCACGACGGATCCGGTGGGGACCACGAGGTCGATGCCGCGGAGCACGGTCCCGGCGCCGTAGCCGGCGTCGATGCCCTTGAACTCCAGCACTCAGCTCACCCCCGTCGAAGCGGCGACGTCGACGGCCTCTCCGTCGCCGGCGTCGTGCGTGGCCAGTTCGCCGAGATAGGCGGCCCGCACGATCTCGCTGTTGTGGACGTCGGTCGGGGTGCCGTCGAAGATCAGCGTCCCGAAGTCGAGGACGTAGAGGTAGTCGCACACGCTCATGACGAGTTCCATGTCGTGCTCGACGAGCAGGATGCCGGTTCCCTCGTTGGCCACCAGGTTCCGGACGATCTCCCCGAACCGGCGCGTCTCCGTCGAGTCGAGGCCCGACGATGGCTCGTCGAGGAGGACCATCCGGGACCCGGAGGCGATCACCCGGGCCAGCTCGACGAGCCGCCGGCGGCCGGTCGACAGCGCGCCGACGAGTTCGGCGGCGACGTCCTCGAGGCCGCAGCGGGCGAGGGCGTCGTCGACCCGGGTCGCGGTGTCGACCCGCTCCTTCGGGCTGGCCCACAGGTGCCGGAAGGGGTTCTTGCCCGCCAGGCCAGCCTCCCGGCCGAGGGCGACGTTGTCCCGCACCGACAGGGAGTCGAACAGCTCCATCCGCTGGTATGTCCGGCTGAGGCCTCGCCGGCTCCGCGCCGCCGGGCCCAGATGGGTGACGTCGTCACCGAAAAGGGACACGTGTCCGGCCGATGGGCGCTCCAGACCGCTGCAGGCGTTGAACGTCGTGGTCTTGCCGGCGCCGTTGGGACCGATCAGCCCGGTGAGGCGCCCGCACGGCGCCGAAAGGCTGAGCCCGTTGACGGCGACGAGCCCTCCGAAGGTCACCGTCAGGCCCGACAGTTCGAGCCCCTGGCGTTCCTGCTCGGTCATCCGACACCTCCGGCGACGAGCGCCTCACGGGCGGGTGGCCGGGCCGCGACGGCGACGTCCGCCGCCCGGCTGCGGACGGGGCTCCGCAGCCGCCGGTCCTCCGACGCATCGAGGCTCCGGCCGAGGTGCACCTCGGGCAGGATGGCAGCCAGGATCGCCGCCGCCCCGAACAGCATCGTCTGGTAGTTCACGAACCCGTCGGGGGCGTAGGCCGGGACGACGACGAGCATCCCGGCGGCCAGGAACGGGGCCAGGATCGGGCGGCGCCCGGCCACCAGCAGCACCGCCAGCCAGACGAGCGACTGGAACGAGGTGAACCCGGTGCCGCCGACCCGCCCGGCCTGGGAGGCGATCAGGGCCCCCGACACGCCGGCCATGGCCGCCGCCAGGCAGAAGACGAGGACCCGGGTGACGTTCACGGACAGGCCATGGGTGGACAGGGCCGTCGGGGAATCGCCCATGGCCCGCAGCAGCCGGCCGATGCGGTTGCGGACCAGGGCCACCACGATCCCGGCGCAGACCAGGGCCACCATGAGGACGACGAAGTAGAAGCCCCGCTCCGTGGTGCCGTCGATACCGAAGAACTTCGGCCGCGGGGCCTGCCGGGCCCCGATGGTGCCGAACATCACCGCCGCCGGGTAGGCCACCTTCTCCAGGAGGATGCCGAAGCCGAACGTGGCCAGGGCGAGGTAGATGCCCTGCAGCCGGATGGCGGGGATGGCGACGATGAGCCCCAACGGGATCACCGCCACCCCGGCCAGGACCAGCGCCAGGAGCCAGGGCAGGCCGAAGGTCGTCAGGTGGGCGAAGGTGGTCGCTCCCAGCGCGGCGAAGGCAGCGTGGCAGAGCGAGATGCTGCCCGAGATGTAGACCAGCAGCCCGAGCGACAGGAAGGCCGGGACGAGCGCCAGGGCGGCGTTGAACGACGTCAGCCGGACACCGGCGACCCAGGGGACGACGGCCAGGAGCCCGACGCCTACGGCGGCCACGATCCGCATGGCCGGCCGGGGCAGGACGAGCTGGGGCCGGAAGCGGGCCGTCCGGGGCGCCGACGCCAGCCGGCGGGCGGGGACGACGAGCAGGGCCAGGAACAGGATGAGGAACGGCACGCTCGGCGCCAGCCCCTGCAGGACCCGGGTGGTGCCGTATTTCGTGGCCACCGCCGAGGCGACGCCGACGACGAGCCCGCCGGCGTAGGTGAGCGGCAGGCTGGAGAACAGCCCGATGGCGCAGGCGCCGAAGGCTTGGACGACGAGGAGCGTCAGGAGGGAGGCATCGAGGACGTGCGACGGAGCGATGAGCACCCCGGACAGCGCGGCCAGGGCGCAGCCCAGCATCCAGGCCCAGCGCTGCACCCGGTCCGGCCCGTACCCCGACAGGGACACGAGCGACCGGTCGTCGACGACGCCCCGCATGACCGCACCGATCGTCGTCCGGCGCAGGAAGAGGTACAGGCCGGCGGTGAGCCCGGCGGCCACGACCATGATGATGACCTGGCCGTACTGGATTCCGACCCCGGCGAGATTGAAGGTCCTCGTGGAGAGGAACGCCGGGTAGAGCCGCGTGGTGCCCCCGAACTTCCAGATGAGGAAGCCCTGGATCAGCAGGAGGAGGCCGACGGTGGCCACCAGCGAGAACTCGGTCCGTGTCCCCGACAGGTGGCGGGCCAGCCAGGAGATTGCGGTGCCGCCGAGGAGCCCGACCCCGACCACCGCCACCACGAGGGCGATCGGCCACGGCACCCCCTGGATCGTCCGCAGTTCGTAGAAGGCGTAGGCGCCGAGGGCGGCCACGGCTCCGTGGGCGAAGTTGAACACGCCGGCCGTCCGGTAGGTGAGAACGAGTCCGGTGCCGGCGAGCCCGTAGATCGATCCGCTGGAGAGGCCGACG